>NZ_JALEBG010000001.1:3000000-3217459 GCF_022758235.1 Pontibacter liquoris | reverse complement strand
CTCCTTCACGGAACAGGGGGTGTTGCTGTTTTTACCCTATACCAACTCCTAAAGCAGAGGAGTATACCTATTACCTGGTAAAGAGGCTGGCGTATACATAGGCGATCTCCTTTAGCTGCAAATGTGTAGCAACTTCTATTTATAGAAAGGATAGTCGGTTAGTTTATACTTCACACGAATCAAGTCTATCTCCCTTGCTCTGCGCCTAAAGCCACGCATGCATCCAACATAATAGGCGAAGCCAGCGATATCCAATGGCGGAAAGCCCAGAGCGGCCTTAATCAAAATTGCTATTCTATAGCAGAAGTATCGCTATAATAAAGCCTTGATCGCTTCACTTCTTTCTAACCCTTGGCAGCCACAGGGCACATAATCCCGTAATAAGGCCCACGGAAGCATCTCTCTTCTGCTTTCGCATTGCTTTTTCCTTCAAACCTCTCTACCTTGAGGCTATGACCTTTCTGTATCCGTCATTCTTATTTGCACTCGCGGCAATTGCGATCCCTATTATCCTGCACCTTATTCAGTTGCGGCGTGCAAAACGCGTGCAGTTCAGTAATGTGCGGTTTATCCAAGTTTCCAAAGATCTTACTGCCAGCCAACGGAATCTGAAAGAATGGCTTATCCTGCTGTGCCGGGTTTTGTTTATCGTCTTCCTGGTGCTGTCTTTTGCGCAACCCTTTATACCTGCTTCCGATAAACAGGCTGCCGCGGATACATCGCATGTCACCTTATGGCTGGATAACTCCTTTAGTATGCAGAACCGGAGTGCCGATCAGGATGTCGACCTCTTAAGTATGGCCGTGGACAGGGGCCGGAGTATTGCGACTCTTTTCCCACCCACTACTTCTTTTTCGCTGATTGCTGCTGGGGAACAACATGCCGGCGTGCACCAGCGTGCGGATGTGCTGGCCACCTTAAATGCGCTCTCGTATGTAGCCCGTCCGGAATTTGTAAGTAAGAAGACCCTGAGCGGTACAGGCAATGTCTTTCTGATCTCGGATTTCCAGAAGAGCACCTTTCAGCCCGATCTTTTTCGCTCGCTTGATACAACCGTGCAGCTCCACTTAGTGCCGTTGCAGGCAGCGCAGACTAATAATGTCGCCATCGATTCGGTATACCTGGAAGATGCTTTTGTGCGCCAGGATGCAGAGAACATGCTGCATATAAAGCTCTTTAACAGCGGAGGCGAAGCAGTGGATGCCTTGCCCGTCAAGCTCTTTATCGGTGGGGCGCAGGCAGGTGCCCTAAGTATAGCCGTTCCTGCAAAGCAAACGGCCGAGGCCGTGATCGGCTTCCGGTTGAACAGGCGCCAGGCGCAGCAAGCCTCTGTCATCATTGATGATTATCCGGTAGAGTTTGATAATACCTACTACTTTACGCTTGCGCCATCGGCTAATATCACCGTAATCGCACTGACGGATAAGCCGGAGGACTCGCTGGCCGCCCTCTACAAAAGTGAACCGGCGTTTACCTTTCGGGAGTATACCAGCAGCCAGATCGACTATGGCCGGCTGGCCGGTGCCGATGTGCTGCTCCTGAACGGGCTACCAAGTATAACCCCGGCGCTCGCTGCCACGGTTTCTAATTTTGTGAAAGCCGGGGGCACGGTGGCCGTTATACCAGGCCAGGAAGCCGAGGCAGGAAGCTATGCAAATCTTTTCCAGAACCTGAGCATTCCGGCAAGTATAACAGGGGCCGCTACGGGCAGTATCAAAGTAAATGTGCTGGCACCAAAGTCCGATAATCCCTTTTTCAAAAGTATCTTCTCTACTTACGATGCAAAGGTCGAAATGCCAGCTTCTGTGCGCACACTGGCCTGGTCCAGGGCTTCGGAAGATATTCTCCTGTTTAGAGGCGGCGGCGCATTCCTGTCCCGCTTCGATAGGGGGAATGGGCGTTTATACTTGCTGGCAGCACCCCTGGAGGCAGCCTATAACACGCTGGCAAGCCATGCCTTGTTTGTGCCCATCATGTATAAAATAGCTATTGCAGGTTATAAGCAGGAACAGGATTTGGCCTATACCTTGGATAACACGACAATTCAGGTACCCGCAGCCGGCAGCAAGGGCAAGGAAGGCGTGTATACGTTAAAAAAAGATAGCCTGGAGTTGATACCGGAGCAGCGGGTGCAGGGCGGCAAGCTATTATTTACAGTGCCGCCAGCCATGGCCGATGCCGGTTTTTATACCCTGCAGCTGCAGGACTCGGTGCTGGCAACGCTGGCCTTTAATTACGCCAAAAAAGAATCGTTCCTGGCCCAGTATACACCCGATGAACTGCGGCAGCTGGTCACAAAAAATCAGACCAATGTCCATGTTTATGATTATGATGATGCCTTTTCGGCGAAAGCTGCGTTCGAAAAACGATTTTTTGGCGTCAAGCTTTGGAAATATTGTCTAATATTGTGTCTGATTTTCTTGATGGCTGAAATAGCCCTTATCAGATTCCTCTAACATGAAAATATTACTGCGGGCAGCAACAATCTACGATTCTCAATCCATTTTTCACCAGCAGCAACAGCACATACTTATTGAGAACGGCGTGATCACCTACATCGGTCCGGATGAGCCGGAAGCCGACCAGGTCATTTCAACTGAAAACCTCTGCGTATCAGCAGGTTGGGTGGATATGTATGCAGCCGTGGGCGAACCGGGGCTGGAGTTCAAAGAAGACCTGGAAAGCCTGAGCGCCGCTGCGGCTGCAGGGGGGTTTACGGAAGTGCTTTGCCTGCCCAACACCCAACCGGTGGTGCAGAGCAAAGCAGGTATAAGCTACCTTAAAAGCCGCTCGGCTTTGCTGCCGGTTACACTGCACCCGCTGGCAGCCGTTACAGCAGACACAGATGGCAAAGACCTCTCCGAAATGATAGACCTGCACCAGGCAGGCGCTCTTGCCTTTACCGACGGCACTCGGCCGGTACAGGGCGCGGACGTGCTGCTAAAGGCGCTGCAGTACCTGCAATCGTTTGATGGCCTGCTGCTTAACAGGCCCGATAATACCCGCCTGAGCGACCATGGCCAGATGCACGAAGGGCAGGCAAGTACGCGCCTGGGTATGAAAGGCATTCCGGCGCTGGCCGAAGAAGTGATGGTGACGCGCGATTTGCAACTGCTGGCTTATACCGGTGGCAAACTGCATTTCTCGCTGGTCTCTACGGCAGCCGCTGTGGAAGCAATCCGCCAGGCCAAGGCAGCCGGCCTGCAGGTAACCTGCGACGTGGCCAGTTACCAACTGGCCTTTACCGACGAGGAGATTCCCCCGTTTGATACCAACTACAAAGTAACGCCGCCTTTCAGAGGGCAGACCGATGCACAAGCCATCAAAGAAGGTTTAAAAGATGGCACCATCGATGCGCTGGTGTCAGCGCACGTGCCGCAGGATACGGAGTCTAAAAAGCTGGAATTTGACCTGGCTGAGTTCGGTATCATTAACCTGGAGACTGCTTTTGCCGTGGCCAACACCACCCTGAGCGATACCCTGAGTACCGCCCAGTTGGTAGAAAAGCTGACAACCAACCCGCGCCGCATACTTGGCTTACCGCAGCCACGCCTGGCAGAAGGAGAAAAAGCCAACCTGACGCTCTTTGATCCATCCCGCACCTGGGTACCGGCACCGGAAAAGGCCAGGTCCAAATCCGATAACAGCCCTTTCTTCGGCCGCCAGCTTACCGGCAGCGTGCTGGGTATCATTCACAAAGGGCAGGTAGTACTGCAGGATTCTTTTTAATACATTTATACCTATATTTAGTGGGTGGTAAAGGACAGCAAGACGGAGGCAAATGTTTAATCAAGCTATAGTAAGGGTGGGTGTGCGCTACGGCGTACTGTGTGGGCTGGCCTGTTTTGCGCTGGTACTGGTGCTATACTTTCTGGGCGCTAATCCTTTTGGCGATTTCGGTCGGGTCAGCTTTATTCCCATTCCGTTCTTCATCTTCTGGGCCATCCGCTATTATAAAAAATTTCATGAGGGGGAGATAAGCTTCGGAAAAGGGCTGCGCGTCGGGTTTGCCGTATCGTTCTATGCGGCGCTGTGCACGGCCATGTTCGTATTTATACTCGTGTACCTGGCCGGGCCAGGGCTGCTGCAGCAACATATTGCCGAAACGCAGGCCCTGCTGGAGCAGACACGCGAGGAGCAGATAAAGCTTATCGGCAAGGAAATGTACGAGCAGGGCTACAAAGCCATCAGTTCGATTACACCAGGTATGCTGGCAACAGATGATTTTGTGCGGAGGATCTTTGCGGGGTTGTTATTTTCATTGGTGGCGGCCGTGTTTTTTCGTAAGTAGTAAACGTCTAACCATAAACCAATCACCATGACTGAAAATCAACCCTCTGTTACCGCTGTTGCCCTTAAGTATGGCTTTATAACGGCCCTGGTAGGTATTGTATACACGCTGATCCTGAACATACTCGATCAGGCGACCAATGCCTGGCTGACCTGGATCGTATACGTTATTCTGGCAGCAGGTTTGATTTTTGCCATGAAGGAGTTTAAGGCCCGCAACTATGGCTACCTGTCGTATGGCCAGGGGCTGGGGCTGGGTGCGCTGTTATCGGCTATTTTCGGCCTGTTTTCAGGCATTTTCTCCTATGTTTATTCCACCTACATCGATCCGGGATTTATGGCGCGCATGCAGGAGGTGCAGCGTGCCAAGATGCTGGAGCAGGGCCTGAGCGATGAGCAGATTGAAATGGCCCTTGGAATGGCGGAAAAATTCCAGAACCCGCTTACAATGATTTTTGGTTCGATGGCGGTGTTCCTGATTATCGGCTTTATCCTGTCGCTGATCATTGCCGCCATCATGAAGAACAAACGACCTGAGTTTGAATAGACTACATGCAATACCCTTATGATATCTCGGTCGTGATCCCGCTTTTTAACGAAGAGGAATCACTGCCTGAACTCGTGCGCTGGATCAAACGCGTGATGCACGCGCACGAGTTTTCTTACGAAGTAATTCTGGTGGACGATGGCAGCACCGACCGCTCCTGGGAAGTAGTAACCGACCTGAGCGAAGAGGATAATGCCGTAAAGGGCATCAGCTTTAACCGCAACTATGGCAAGTCGGCCGCCCTGAACGAGGGTTTCCGCCGGAGCGCTGGCGAAGTGGTCATCACCATGGATGCCGACCTTCAGGACAGCCCCGAAGAAATTCCGGCGCTGTACGACATGATCAAAAACCAGAAGTATGACCTGGTGAGCGGCTGGAAAAAGAAGCGCTTTGATCCGGCCAGCAAAACCATCCCGACCAAACTCTTTAACGCCGCCACACGCAAGCTCTCGGGCATTCAGCTGCACGACTTTAACTGCGGCCTGAAAGCCTACCGCCAGCTGGTGGTAAAAAGCATTGAAGTGCACGGCGAGATGCACCGCTACATACCGGTAATTGCCAAATGGAACGGTTTTACCAAGATCGGCGAAAAGGTGGTGCAGCACCAGGAGCGCAAGTATGGTACCACCAAGTTTGGCCTGGAGCGCTTTATCTACGGCTTCCTCGACCTGCTTTCCATTACGTTTGTGAGCCGCTTTAAAAAGCGCCCCATGCACTTTTTCGGTACCCTGGGCACGCTCATGTTCGTGGTCGGGCTGGGCATTACCATCTGGCTGATCCTGCAGAAAGTGTTCCAGCTTTATGCCAACGGCCACGCCCGCGATATTGTGAGCCAGCCCTTGTTTTACCTGTCTCTGGTAGCCGTTATACTTGGCGTGCAGCTGTTCCTGGCCGGTTTCCTGGCCGAGATGATCTCGCTGGGGGCTAACCGGAAAAACGAATACCTGATCCGGGGGCGGGTAGGTTCCATCCAGAAATAATGGCGCGGCGCGTAGTCATTGTGGGGCCGGCATACCCGCTGCGGGGCGGCGGCATGGCTACCTTCAACGAGCGCCTGGCCTACGCTTTTCAGGAGGCAGGCGATAGTGTGGAGATCGTGACCTTCAGCCTGCAGTATCCGTCCTTTCTGTTTCCGGGTAAGAGCCAGTATTCCTACGAAGTGGCCCCCGAAGGGCTTGACATCAAAGTGCTCATCAACTCAGTAAACCCGCTGAGCTGGTGGAAAGCCGGCAACTACATCCGGAAGCAAAAGCCGGAACTGGTTATTTTCCGCTATTGGCTGCCTTTTATGGGGCCCTGCCTGGGCACTATTGCCCGCATCATCCGCCGCAACAAGTATAGCCGCGTGCTGGCCATCACCGATAACGTGGTACCGCACGAAAAGCGCCCCGGCGACCTGCCCTTTACCAACTATTTTCTAGGTTCCTGCCAGGGCTTTGTGACCATGTCGCGGGCCGTGCAACAGGATTTGGCACGGTTTGCGCCCAGCAAACCCAACCTCTACCTGCCGCATCCGCTTTATGATAACTTCGGTGATGCGGAGAGCAAGGCCGAAGCCTGCGCGGCGCTGGACCTGGACCCAACGTATAATTACCTGCTTTTTTTCGGCTTTATCCGCGCCTACAAAGGCCTCGACCTGCTGCTGCAAGCCTTGGCAGACTCCGCGCTGGCGCAACGCCCCGACATACGGCTGCTGGTAGCTGGCGAGTTTTACGAAGAGGCAGCGCCATACCATGTCCTGATTGCGCAGTTGCAGTTACAAGATAAGCTAGTGCTGCACACTGATTTTATACCCAATGCCCAGGTGCGCCACTATTTCTGCGCGGCCGACCTGGTGGTGCAGCCCTACCGGCATGCTACCCAGAGTGGCGTAACCCAAGTAGCCTATCATTTCGACAAACCCATGGTGGTAACCAATGTAGGCGGCCTGGCCGAACTGGTACCGGACGGCGAAGTAGGCTATGTGGTGGAACCTGATCCCCATCGGATCGCTGCGGCCATACACGACTTTTATGCCAGCGGCAAAGGCCCTTCCTTTATCCGAAATATTCAGTCCTACAAGAACCGCTTTAGCTGGCGCCACTTTGTGGCAGAAGTATGGAGCCTGGCCGGCAAGGTATAAAGCACCGGATCTTCTTGATCATTCCTTTTCTGCTGATGCAATGCGCAAGCAGATGTCTTATCCGGTTTCATGGTTTTTATGAAAAAGCAGGTAAGGAGCTGTTAAGCCAGCGAATAACAAGAGTTGCCTTCGAAGGCAGTGTCGTTTCATTCTGATAAAAAAAGTATTTCGCGAGCGTCCATACTTGTGACATGCTATCGCTTGGGCTTCTGTCCGGGTTGGATTACAGATCCGCAGGACATGGAAAACACGGGTTACAAAACCGCGCCAGCAAATGAAGCATGAAACAGCCCTGTCTTCTAAGGGGGAAATCTGCACCGAGAGGTAAAATATTTTACATTATCGGATAAAGTCCTCCTTTGCAGGATAGGGGATGTTCACGCCTGCTGGTTATACTAAGAATTGGCTGCTGCTATCCTTACAGTAGAAACACCCCGCTAACACACCCGCAATGCGCCCTTTACCATAATGATCTGAAGTAAGCTAAGGAGCTGGGTTACAAAGTATGAGCATGCCCGAATGCGCAGGAGCAAGTATAAAAATATACTTCTAACAATACTTGGTTGGATTACGCTTTAAGTATAACTTACCTTAGTTTAAACATAAGTTTTTATTTGGAACATGCCGCCTTGTAGACCCAACGCCCTTATCCTACTTGTTTTAATCGCCATACTTGGGGGTACGGCTGTGGTGGGCCAGGCACAAAAGGCGGTGGCTCCCGATACAGCCTTCGTGCAAAAGGCTGTGCGGAATGCCGTGCAGGCTTACAAGGAAACGGTCGGGATGCAGACGCACCTTTACAACGGCACCGAGTACGTCGACGATTACAAACCTTACCTGGAAGGGCACCCTTTTTTCGGATCGAATACTTTTTCGGCCGGCAGTATCTATTACGACGGTGCCTGGCACAAACCGGTATTTATGCTCTACGATGTGCTGCACGACGATGTGATCATCACCCACAACGTCAGTGGCAATAAGATGAAGCTCATTAACGCAAAGATCGACACGTTCCGGGTGCAGGGCCACACCTTCGCACGCTTTGGCAACGGCCACGAGGCGCTGCAGCCGGGCATGTATGATGTTTTGTACAGCAAGCAAACAAAGTTTCTGGTGCGGCGCAGCAAGAACCTGCAGGAGCGGGCAACAGACCGCGGCATGGAGGGCGAGTATCACGTAGACGACAGGCGTTATATCTGCAAAGACGGCACCTGTCAGCCCGTGAGCAGCAAGCGATCGGTATATGCCGCACTTCGCGATAAAAAGAAGCAGCTCCGCAAGTATGCCGCCCGGGAGCACCTGCGGTTCCGGAAAAAGCGCGAAGAGACCATCCTGGCTTTGGTCACCTATTACGACAGCCTTGCCGATGAAAAGGAGCCGGGCAGCGATACACCTTAACCGGGTTATACTTCGAAAATGATAAGCCAGGCAAAAGCAACGGCTGCAGCTACCCGAAAAGCACACGACAACCCCAGTATATTTCCTATGACGCACCTGTACCGCCTGTTTTTGATTTTTACGATGGTTGTTTGTTTTGCCAGGCAGGCGCAGGCGCAGCAAAACACAGGCGTGCTGGTAAGCGGCGATTTTAAGCAGGCTACCCTGGAGGAGTTTGCCCGGGCCGTGGAGGCCCAAACCCCTTACCATTTCTACTTCAACCCTGTGGCTACTGATAGCCTTTCCATAACGTTGCAGGTGCGCGAGCAGCCTTTGCCGGCGGTGCTCAGCCGTATCTTTCTAAATACGCCCTTTCAGTTTGCCATTGATGTCGGGAATCGGGTGTTCATTACCAAAGGGCAGCAGCTGAGCGTGGCGCTGCCCGAAAACTACTTTGAATCCGGCGCCGGGCAAGAAAAAAAGCAACCCCAAGCAACAATCGCCTATACACCATCCGCAGATAAGAGCCCCCGTAAAGCCGCTTCGGAGCTCAAGCTTTATGAGATCGGCATAAAGAAAGACAACCCCAGCGGCAGCGCTAGCCTGGCCGGCCACCTGCGCGACACCAAATCCGGCGAGCCGATCATCGGGGCTTCTGTCTACATTGAATCGCCGCTGGTGGGCACCACTTCTGACGAGTATGGGTATTACTCCCTCACCCTGCCTGTGGGCCGCCACGAACTGAAGGTAAAAGCGATCGGGCTGCAGAACACCCGCCGCCAGATCATGCTCTACTCCGACGGAAAGCTGGACATTGACGTAGCCGAAGACGTGCGGACGCTGAAAGAAGTGCTGGTAGAGGCTGAGAAGGACCGCAATGTGTCGGGCATGCAGATGGGCATGGAGCGGCTCGATATCCGCACTATCAAACAGGTGCCCACCGCCTTTGGCGAAACGGATATTCTGCGGGTGGTGCTTACCCTGCCGGGCGTGAAATCGGTGGGAGAGGGCAGCACCGGCTTGAACGTGCGCGGCGGCTCTACCGACCAGAACCTGATCCTTTTCAATGATGCCACCATCTATAATCCCTCGCACCTGTTCGGCTTTTTCTCGGCCTTTAACCCGGATGTGCTCAAAACGGTGGAGCTATATAAGAGCGGTGTTCCAGCTCGCTATGGCGGACGCTTGTCGTCGGTGATGGAGGTGATCGGGCGGGATGGCAATAAGAAAACCTTTGCCGGCTCGGGCGGCATCGGCCTGCTCACCAGCCGCCTTACCCTGGAAGGCCCCATCCAAAAAGACAAGACCTCCTTTATCATCGGGGGCCGCACCACGTACTCGGACTGGCTACTCGGGGAGCTGCCCAATAAATCCTTCCGGGAGAGCAAAGCCTCTTTTTATGATTTGAACGCCCACATCAGCCATGAGCTGAATGAGAAGAACACGCTTTATCTGACGGGCTACCGCAGCAAAGACCGCTTTAGGCTGGCAGCCGATACGCTCTACCAGTTCACCAACCAGACGGCCAGCCTCAAATGGAAGCACATCTTCCGAAACCAGCTTTACGGCGTATTTACCGGTGCCCATAGCCATTACGATTACAAAGTGACAAGCGAGAAGAACCCGGTCAATGCCTCGGAACTGACCTTCGGGCTGAACCAGGAAAACGTGCAGGCCGACTTCAGCTACTTTCCTACTTCGAAGCATACCGTTGATTTTGGCGCCAGCACCATTTACTACCATGTAAATGCCGGCAGCCTGCTGCCCAATGGCCCGGAATCATTGGTGGCGCCGGACCGGCTGCAAACCGAGCGAGCCCTGGAGAGCGCCCTCTATGCTTCCGACAAGTTTGATGAGAGCCCGCGCCTATCGGTTATTTTCGGGCTGCGCTACTCGGTGTTTCAGGCGCTGGGTGCCCGGCAGGTATACACGTATGCGCCCGGCGCTTCCAGGTCGGAAAGCACGATCCAGGACACGGTGACGTATAAAGCCGGCGAGTCTATTGCCACCTACCACGGGCCGGAGTACAGACTTTCGGCGCGGCTGGGGCTGACGGACAACTCGTCTGTAAAACTGAGCTACAACCGCCTGCGGCAGTACATACACATGCTTTCCAACACCACCACCATGTCGCCAACTGATATCTGGAAGCTGAGCGATGGCAACATCCAGCCCCAGGTAGGCGACCAGGTGGCGCTGGGCTATTACCGCAACTTCCGGGCAAATACCATTGAGCTTTCGGTGGAAGGCTATTATAAATGGATGCAGGATTTCCTCGATTATAAAAGCGGCGCAGCGCTGGTGATGAACCACCACATCGAAACAGACGTGGTCAATGCCGCGGGTAAGGCGTACGGCGTGGAGGTGATGCTTAAAAAAGCCACGGGCAAGCTCAACGGCTGGGTGAGCTATACTTACGCCCGCACGCTGGTACGCGTGGATGACGAGGAAACCGGCGAGAAGATAAACGGCGGCGCCTGGTACCCCAGCAATTTCGACAAGCCCCACGACTTTACCCTCATCAGCAATTACCGCTTCAGCCAGCGCTTTAGCACCTCGCTTAACTTTACCTATAACACCGGCCGGCCCATTACGCTGCCGCTGGCCCGGTATAATGCCGGCAACAGCCCCCGCATCTATTATTCCGAACGCAACGCCTACCGGGTGCCGGATTACTACCGGGTAGATTTTGCCATGAACATCGAAGGCAACCATAAGATCAAAAAGCTAGCCCACAGCTCCTGGACGCTGGCAATTTATAACCTGACCGGCCGGCAAAATCCTTACTCCATTTATTTTAAATCGGAGAACGGCAAAATAAACGGGTACAAGCTCTCCATCTTCGGGCGGCCTATTCCCACCATCACCTACAACTTTAAATTTTAGCGCGCATGTATTCCCCAAACTGCCTGAAATATATCTGCTGGCTGTGGCTGCTGCTGCTGGTGAGCTGCGTGGAGCCTTTTGAACCCAAGGTGCTCGAAGGAGCCAATAACTACCTGGTGGTAGATGGCTTTATCAACCCGAGCGGCACGACCACGTTCCGGCTCTCGCGCACGCAGAACCTTTCCGACGAAAGCGCGCCCATACTTGAAACCGGTGCCAGCCTGGTGATAGAAGAACAGCAGGGCCTGCAGCTGCAGCTGACCGAAATTGAAGCAGGCACTTATACTTTGAACAGCCTGGACCTGAACCTGGCCGGCATGTACCGCCTCCTGGTCCGCACAACTGATAGAAAGGAATATGCCTCAGATTATGTGCCCGTAAAGCAAACGCCGCCCATCGACGAAATTACCTGGACGGCGGAAGACAACACGCTGCAGTTTTATGTGAGCACCCACGACCCAGCGCAGAACGCCCGCTACTACCGCTGGGAGTATGAGGGTACCTGGGAGTATACGGCGGCTTTTAACTCCAGCCTAAAGTATGATGCCGGCAGCCGCCAGATCGTACTCCGCCCTGAGTCTGAAAGCTTGTACCGCTGCTGGCGTACGGATGCCTCGCACGAGATCAAACTGGCTACATCGGTGCGGCTCAGCGAGGATGTGATCCACCAGTTTCCGGTGATGGCGCTGCCGCCACGCTCCGAGGAGCTGCGCTTTAAGTATAGCCTGCTGGTAAAGCAGTATAGCCTCACCAAAGAAGCCTACCAGTACTGGGAAGCGCTGAAGAAAAATACCGAGAGCATCGGCACCCTCTTCGACCCGCTGCCCACCCAGCTGACGGGCAACATCCATTGCCTAACGGCGCCAGACGAGCCGGTAATCGGGTACGTGGGCGCTTCGACGGTGCAGGAAAAACGGATTTTTGTGAGCCGCGAGCAACTTCCGCAAGGCTGGTTGGTAACGTACCCGACCTGCATCATGGACACGATTAAGGTGGAGGAGGTGCCGGCCTATTTCGAAAAGTCACATTCGTACCTGCCCGTGGGAGCGCTTTACGCTCCTGTAGGTCCTCCAGTGCTGATCGGTTATCTCATCGCACAAAACAAATGCGTGGACTGCCGGCTGCGGGGCACTAACGTCAAACCGGCCTTCTGGCAGTAACATCATACCACATGGCAATCACGTTTTTCAAATCTCGCTCTGCTTTACCGGGGCCAACAGCGGCCAGGGCTTTGTGCCGGGCTATACTTTGCACAGGGCTGCTGCTGGTCGGGGCAGGGCCTGTTTTTGCCCAAACCGATACCTTGCGCAGCCTGGTGCAGCAGTTTGATACCTATCGTACCCATGCCTTGCAGGAGAAATTATACCTGCACCTGGACCGGCCGTTCTATGTATGCGGCGAAACCCTGTGGTTTAAAGTATACGCCGTAGATGGAACGCTGCACCAGCCTTTAAGTATGAGCAAGGTAGCGTATGTCGAGGTGCTGGATGCTGCGCAGAAGCCTGTGCTGCAGGCAAAGATTGCTTTAAAGGCCGGGAGTGGCAGCGGCTCTTTTGTATTGCCGGTGGCTTTGAGCTCCGGTAATTACCGGGTGCGCGCCTATACCAGCTGGATGAAGAATTTCAGCCCGGAAAATTACTTTGAATCACCGGTGACCATTGTCAATACCTTTACCCCAACTGGCCTGCCACCGGAGCAGGAGGCGGCAGGGTATGCCGTGCAGTTTTTCCCGGAAGGCGGCAACCTGGTGCAGGGCATTGCCGGCAAAGTCGCTTTTCAGGCAGTAGATAAAAAAACAGGCCGGGGCATAGGGGTTTCCGGGGAAATTGTAGACCAGGAAGGCCGCGTGGCAGCCACTTTGCAGAGTTTACAATTCGGCATCGGGCACTTTACGTTTACGCCGGCATCGGGCAGCACCTACACGGCTGTGCTCCGGTTGCCTGGCGGGCGCGTGCTGCGGCAGCCTTTGCCTGCGGCCCAGGAAAAGGGCTATAGTTTGCACCTGGAGGAACTCAACTCTGAGCAGGTAAAGATCACCGTAACAGGCGCTGGGGAAACATCGGTGCCCGTATACCTGCTGGGCCATGCCCGGCACATGATCTCGGTAGCGGAAGTAGCCACCCTGGCGCCAGGCACAGCCAGTTTTGTGGTGGATAAACGTAAGCTGGCCGAGGGCATTACCCATTTCACGCTTTTTAACAGCCGTAAGCAGCCCGTTTGCGAGCGCTTATACTTTAAACGCCCCACGCAACTGCTGCAACTGAGTGCCGCCACAGATAAACAGGCTTACCTCCCGCGTGATTCGGTGGCAGTGCGTATGCAGACGCTGGCACCTGCCGGACAGCCCGTTGCTGCCGATCTTTCGCTGGCGGTGTACCGGCTGGACTCGCTACAGGGCACCGGCGCAACCAACATAGCAGCTTACCTGTGGCTCACCTCCGAATTAAAAGGTTCTGTGGAGCAACCGGACTATTACCTGTCGGCCACGGGGCCGGAGGCAACCGAAGCAGCAGACAACCTGATGCTGACCCATGGCTGGAGCCGCTTTCAGTGGCAGGATGTTTTGCAGAAGCCTACAGCCGCATTTCCGTTCGTGCCCGAGTATGACGGCCACTTTATCACAGCTAGAGTAACCAATGCAGTCAGTGGCTCGCCGGCGCCGGGTATAACCGCTTTCTTAGCTTCGCCGAGCCGACACATCCGGCTGTATAATGCTACCAGTAATGCGCAGGGGCTGCTCCGGTTCGAGGTAAAGGATTTTTTCGGGCCCAAGGAGATTGTATTGCAAACAGACTTCCGGAAAGACAGCACCTATCATTTCGAAGTGCTGAGCCCGTTTTCCGAAAAGTATACTTCGCACGAGCAGCCGGCATTCCGCCTTTCGCCTGCATTAGCGGCGGAGCTAACTTCACGGCACCTGGCCATGCAGGTGCAGCAGGCATACAGCGGCCGCTACCTGGACAGGTTTCGCGCCCCGGGCATCGACAGTTCGGCTTTTTATGGCACACCGGATGCGACTTACCTGCTCGACGATTATACCCGCTTTAAGGTGATGGAAGAAGTGATGCGCGAGTATGTGCCGGGCGTACAGGTGCGGCGCCGCCGCGACGGCTTCCACTTTATGGTGCACGACGCAACGAACAAATCTATTTTCCAGGACGACCCGATGGTACTGCTCGATGGAGTACCTGTGTTTGATATAGACAAGATCATGGCCTTTGACCCGCTCAACATACGGCGGCTCGATGTGATGACCAGGCAATACATCCAGGGGCCTTTGCTGTACAATGGCCTGGTGAGCTATACTACTTACCGGGGCGACCTGGCCGGTTTCCAGCTGGACCCGCGCGCGCTGTTGCAGGAGTATGAAGGGCTGCAGCTGCAACGCGAGTTCTACAGCCCGGTTTATAACACGCAGCTGCAACGGCAAAGCCGCCTGCCGGATTTCAGGAACCTGCTTTACTGGGATCCTGCCCTCCAGACAGATGCCCAGGGAAAAGGAGCCGTCCGATTCTTTACCTCCGACGTGGCAGGTACGTATGTGGTGGTAATGCAGGGCCTGACGGGCGGAGGACTGGCTGGCAGCAGGATCATCACCTTTGAGGTGAAGCAGCCGCTGTAGAGCCCGGATGCGGTACTTCTTAATGTATAAAGTGCGATAACACCATAGTATACCTACCATTATCACAGATCATACTTCTAAAATTTTACTTCAAGCCTATGAAACTACATTTCCTGCTTATGACGTTGCTGCTGGCCCGGGTGGGGTACAGCCAGCAGGTAGATACGGTAGAGAGCACGATCCAGCTCATCGATATTTCGTCCAAAGTCAGCAAAACGGTGCACCAGGAGCAGCGCCACATCGAAGCGCCCAACTGGGCCCCCGATGGCAAATACCTGTTGGTGAACAGCCACGGGCACCTGTATAAGCTGCCGCTGGATGGTGGCAAAATGGAACAGGTGAACACCGGTTTTGCCGATAACTGCAACAACGATCATGGCATTTCGCCGGACGGCAAGCAGCTGGTTATTAGCCATTCTGAAAAGGGCGAAGGCTCTGCTATTTATACCTTGCCCATCGCTGGCGGCACGCCAAAACGCATCACTTCCGCAACGCCTTCTTACTGGCATGGCTGGTCGCCGGACGGCAAAACGCTGGCCTATTGCGCCGAACGAAACGGTAACTATGATGTGTATACCATACCGGCCCAGGGCGGCAAGGAAAAACGCCTGACAACTACCGAAGGACTGGACGATGGCCCCGAGTATTCCCCGGACGGCAAATACATCTACTTTAACGCCTTCCGGAACGGCAGCATGCAGCTGTGGCGCATGAAGCCGGATGGCACCGCGCAGGAGCAGCTCACCAACGATGCCTACTCAAACTGGTTTGCCCATCCCTCGCCCGACGGCAAATGGATCGTGTTTATCTCTTACCTGAAAGACCAGGGGCAGGCGCACCCGTTTGGCAGGGATGTGAAGCTCCGTTTAATGTCTTTGGCCGACAAAAAAATAACCGACCTGACACCTGTTTTCTTTGGTGGACAAGGTACGATCAATGTTCCTTCCTGGTCGCCGGATAGCAAGCAGGTGGCCTATATCCAATATCGCGTTATACCGGCATCAAAATAAAAGTATAACGCTTACCTTACACGAGCCGGCTTTCCACTGTTAAGAAAGGCCGGCTCGTTTATGTAGCTAACCCTGGTTATACTTTGAAAGCCAGGCTTGTTAAAGCACTTTTCGGAGAGCAGCTATACTTACCTACCACATAGGGAGCTGCCGTATGTCGGAGGAAGATGTTTTTTGGCGAAGTTGGATAGCGGAATTTAAGAAATTACTGTCTCTTTGTGCCCTAAACGCACTAAACCGGCAGGCAGCCGGAGAACTATGAAAAAATATCCCCACACACTGATCTTTGGCGCTTCCGGAAATATCGGCGGCAAAATTGCACAGCTATTGCTGGAAAACGATGCTCCCGTGGGCGTAGTTGGCCGCAGCTCCGACAGGCTTCGTGCCTTTGCAGGGCGCGCAGCCATCTGGGCCGGCGACTTTGCAGACGATGCGTTGCTGCGGAAAGCGCTGCAACCTGCAGGCAGCCTTTTTTTGACCGTGCCCAACGAGCACCTGGAAAACCCGGCAGCCACAGCAGAACGGCTGGGGCACCTGTTGCAGGGCAGCGCCGTGACGCACATCGTTAACATCAGCAACAGCATTCTGAAACGGGGCGGGCAGCCTACGCGGCTGGTGGCCTTCGAACAGGAACTGAATAAACTACCTGGCCTGAACATCCTGCACCTGCGCTGCGGCAACTTCTTCGATAACCTGAACTGGGGCCTGCATACCCCGTATTTGCCTGATCTCCGGCTGCCCTATGTTTCCTCGGACGAGGTAGCCTTTGTTGCGGCAAACCACCTGCTCCGGCAGGACTTTAATGGGATTGAAGTGAGATCGCTGCTGGGTGCCCGTGATTATAGTATGGCCGAGCTGGCGGCAGCGGCAGGCGAAACCTACGTGCAACAGCCCTATACGCCGGATAACAGGCTTTTCTACCAGCCCTTTAACGAAGGTGATTTTGAAGTGGCGCCACGCACGGAAGCCAATACCTCGCTGGCGCAGCATGAGCGCTTCACGCTTGCTTATTTCCTGGCCCATGAGCTGGTGCGCCCTGCGCCCGAGGCTGCAGCGGTATAGTATAGCAGGCAGGATGGTGGTTGAAAAGCGTTAGGGTGCTTCTGCCATCCGAAGGCTTTTCATGCTGATGCCCCGCGCCGGCATTTTCGAGGTGCGGCTACGCATCAAGGCGATGGCTTCCTCCTCCGATGAAAAAGCATGGTGAATGTTAACCAGGTGTGCACTTAACAGCCGGTAGTTCTTCGTCATCAGGTATAGCCAGATGTGCAGCCAGTGTATGCCTTCAAAAACCAGCGCTTTGTTTGTGGCAAACTCCTGCAGGTTTTCCTGGAAATGCGCCGGATACTGGGTCCAGTGCAAGGTGGGTTTCAGGTGGTGGCTGATGTGGTAGCCGTCGTTCCAGCATTTGTGGTTATACTTGGTGTTGATGCAGGTCAGGCTGTTTTTGTAGCAGTTGCCGGGTTCATCGTAATCGACAAAGGCATGCTGGGCCCAGTTGCCCACCATCATAATCAGGCGCGAGATAAGGAAAGGAAGTATAAACACGACAAAAGTAGCTTGCCAGTCTACAAAGCATAACACCACGCAAAAGGCCAGAAACACCAGCTCTCCCCGGATCACTTTATCGCGGAGCTTCTTGATGTTGCGGGCCCGGAAGTAGTTCACCAGGTAGGCCGCCCCCAGAAACAGGAAACTGCCTAAATAGCGCACAAAGCCCTGCCAACTGTCGCGTTGGTAGTGCATGGTGGTGCTCAGGTCGTTTTCCAGGTTGTTTTCGACGTGGTGCATGCCAATGTGGTGGCTGAAATACGTTTCCGGCGTCTGCCCGAAAAAAGGACCGATTACCCAGGGCAGGTACAGGTTCAGAAAGTTATAGCGTTGCTTGTAAAGGCGGCGGTGGCTGGTGCAGTGCAGCATCAGCCCAAAAGAACCCTTGTACACAAAATTGTTCAGGATAAAGTATAAGGTCGCCAGGGCCCACCACAGCCAGTTGGCCAGGGGCAGGTAGAGCAGCAAGCCTGCCGGCAGCATCAACAGCGTGATCTGCAGGGTGAGGTATACAAAAGGCAGGTCCCGCTCATCCCGGATCAGCTTCAGAAAAAACCGGTCTAAGAAGTTGTAGTGGGCAGGGCGCACAAAAACCGGATCTGTAACAGTGGTGAAAGGTTTCATGTTCGGGATCTTTGCTTTGATACTTCAGAGGAGCAGTTGCCATGTTCTTCTTGCATGTACGTAATTTGGCTGTTGCGGGCATATCTTTTAGCCCCTTGCTTTCCAACGCAAAAGGCCCGGCAGGGAAATTCCTGCCGGGCCTTTTATACTTGGGGCAATCCGCTGGTTTAGAGCAGGTCCACACCGGTATAATTAAAGGGGGTGATGTTGCGTAACTCCGCTTTTATGGGTTCGCTCACCTCCAGCGTATCGATAAAGCTGCTGATGGTTTGGGCCGTTATCTTCTCGTTCTTTCTGGTCAGGTTTTTCAGCGCCTCATACGGTTGCGGGTAGCCTTCGCGGCGGAGCACCGTCTGGATGCCTTCGGCCACAACAGCCCAGTTATCTTCCAGGTGCTGGTTCAGGGCTGCATGATTCAATTCCAGCTTGCCGATGCCCTTGTCCAGCGACTTGAGTGCAATGAGCACGTGCGCCAGCGGTACGCCTACGTTGCGCAACACGGTCGAGTCGGTCAGGTCGCGCTGCAGCCGGGAAATGGGCAGCTTGCCCGACAGGTGCTCGAGCAAGGCGTTGGCAATACTCAGGTTTCCTTCGGCATTCTCAAAATCGATTGGGTTCACTTTGTGCGGCATGGCCGAAGAACCGATCTCGCCGGCTTTGATCTTCTGCTTGAAATAACCCATGGAAACGTACTGCCATACATCCCGCGAAAAATCAACCAGGATGGTATTCAGGCGCTTGAGGCCATCAAAGTAAGCGGCCAGGTTGTCGTAATGCTCGATCTGGGTGGTGTACTGGCTGCGTTTGAGGCCAAGCCCCTGCTGCACGAATTTATTACCGAAGGCGGGCCAGTTTATACCTGGGTAAGCCACATGGTGCGCATTAAAGTTACCGGTGGCACCGCCGAACTTAGCGGAGAAAGGCACCTGGTTTACCTGCTGCAACTGGGCTTCGAGGCGCTCGGCGAACACCATGATCTCTTTGCCCAGGCGGGTGGGGGAGGCGGGCTGGCCATGCGTGTGGGCCAGCATCGGCACACCCTTCCATTGCTGCGCCAGCTGGTGGAGCGTTTGCAGCAGGTGCTGGTAAGCGGGTTGCAGCACCTGCTCGTGCGCCTGCCGCAGCGAAAGCGGGATAGCGGTATTATTCACATCCTGCGAGGTTAAGCCAAAATGGATGAACTCCTTGTGCTGGCCCAGGGCCAGGGCGTCAAACTTCTCTTTCAGAAAATATTCTACAGCCTTCACATCATGGTTGGTCACCTTTTCCGTTTCCTTGATGATCAGGGCATCCGTTTCCGAGAAGTTCTCATAAATGGCGCGCAGTTGCGGAAAAAGGCTGCTATCCACCTCCTGCAGCTGCGGAAGGGGCAGCTCGCAAAGCGAGATAAAATACTCTACCTCTACCAGCACGCGGTAGCGGATCAGGCCAAATTCAGAGAAAAAAGCGGCCAGTTCAGAGGTGCTGCGGCGGTAGCGGCCGTCTACCGGCGATATGGCTGTGAGTGTTGTCAGGTTCATTGTAAACGGGGTTCTTTGGTCAAATATAAGGAGCTTTATGCTCTAAAGCCAAAAGGAGCTCCCCGTATACTACACAGGCACGGTAAAAGCCGGATCATACTTTGGTACGGTTGCTGCTAGGCTAGGAGCGGATAGGAAAGCATTTTAAGGCCTGGCCTGGATGCCATGCGTTTTTCATCCGCTTGAAAAGTATATCTAAACCTGCTTTGCCGCGTATGACAGTTAGTATAGCATAAACTATATTTTGGCATCTGGCGGGCTGTCACGCTGATATAATTACGGGCCGCTTTCTAGTTACTGAGTCTTATTAATGTAAATTCGCACCGGAATATTTTGGATCATCGTTTGAAAAAGAAAATCCTCCTGTGGGCTGGCGCCTTGCTGGTCTTGCTCCTGGTTCTATTTGCTACCCTGCTTGCTTTCAGAAGCAGTTTATTAAAGTATACGATTGCGCGCGTCATTGCCAAGGTCGAGACCAAATACCCAGCCCATCTGACCATTCAGAATGCTGCCTTTACGGACCTGAATTCGGTGCTGATTACGGGCATTGCCTTCGTTCCCGAAAACCGCGATACACTCTTCACTACCGACAGTGTGTATGCCACCGTCAGCCTTCGCTCTATTTTCAAGGGCAGCATTGTGTTTAACCGCCTGGAAGTGCGCGACGGTTACCTGACGGCCGTAAAAAAGGGAGATCAAAATAACTTTTCGTTTCTGCTGGAAGGTAACAAAGCCGCGCCGGCCGATACCGCTTCGGGCAAAAGCCGCAATTATGGCGAGCTGCTGAACCGCGTGATCGAAACCGCTTTTGACAATGTACCCGACCAAGTGGACTTCAAGAACCTGAACGTGTCGTACCATTCCGACCACCGCACCATCGATGTAAAAATGCCTTACCTGCTGATGGACGATGGCACCTTTAAAACGCAACTGGCCATCCGCACTGATTCGTTGCAGAACAACATGCGGGTAACGGGCACGATAAACCCCCGCGACTATAAAATTGCGGCAAATCTATACGCCTCCGACACGGGCGGTATTCACCTGCCCTATATCAAAGAGAAGTATGACGGGCAGGTTTCGTTCGATACGCTGCATGTGAGCCTAACCGACAAAACCTTTAAACGCGAGATGCTCACCGTGAAGGGCCGCGGACAGGTAGCCAACCTGGTGCTTGCCCAACCCAAGCTTTCGGACGAGAAAATCCATGTAAAAGACGCTGCCATTGACTACGTGGTGACCTTGGGTCCTGATCTGTTCGTGCTGGATAGTTTGACAGAAGTGCGCGTAAACCAGATCAAAGCCAACGTATACGCCGCCCTGCATACGTCGGAAGCCAAGGTAATCGACCTGAATGTAAAGACGGATACCATTCCTGGCACTGCCTTTTTTGACTCGCTGCCCACCGGCCTGTTCGAAAACCTGGAAGGCATTAAGGCCCGCGGTACGCTCAAGTATAAAATGAGCTTTCACCTGAACATGGACAGTGTGGACCGCGTGAAGTTTAACTCGGACCTGGATGCTTCCAAGAACTTTAAGATCGTGAAGTGGGGCAACACCAACATTCAGAAGATCAACGGTTCTTTTGTGCACACCGTGTACGAGTATGGCAAGCCTGTACGCACCTTTGTCGTGGGGCCGGCTAACCCGTTTTACGCCCGCTTAGGCGAAATATCGCCCTACCTGCGCAATGCGATCTTAACAGCCGAAGATGCTTTTTTCTATACCCACAACGGGTTTCATGAGGAAGCGTTCCGGCAGGCGATTGCCAAAAACATAAAAGAGGGTGAGTTTGCCCGTGGTGGCAGCACGATCTCGATGCAGCTGGTAAAAAACGTCTTCCTGACCCGCAAGAAAACAGTGGCCCGCAAAGTGGAGGAAGCCATGATTGTATGGCTGATCGAGAACCTGCACCTGGTGTCGAAGAACCGCATGTTTGAAGTATACCTCAATATTATTGAGTGGGGACCCAACGTATACGGCGCCAAAGATGCCTCCCGCTTTTACTTTGGCAAGCAGCCGGGCGAGCTCAACCTGGCCGAGGCCATCTTTCTGACCAGCATCATCCCCAGTCCCAAGAACTTCCGCGCCTCGTTCGATAGCTATGGCAACCTGCGCAGTTGGAAAGCGGGTTACTACCGCCTGATTGGTGGCAACATGCTGCGCCGCGGGCTTATCTCGCGCGAAGCCTACGACAACCTGTACCCGAACGTGAAACTCTACGGCCGCGCCCGCGACATGATCGTAACCGCGCCGGATGCCACCTTTGAAGAAGACTCGACACAAAACGAGCTGGAAACCATAGACCTGCTGGATTTTTAAGTATAGCAAGTATAAAAAAGCCCCTGCAACTTTTGTTGCAGGGGCTTTTTTATACTTGTTTAGGCTATTTGCACTGAGCAAGCAAAGAGACAATTTGTGTTTCTTTCACACCTAATTTCAATGCTTTTTCGAGATCAAGCCTGGCACTGGTTTTATCTCCTGTAGCCAGTTTAAGCTCGGCGCGGGTTACATAGGCAATACCATAGCCAGTGTCCAGTTTCAGCGCTGTGCTGATGTCTTCCATTCCTTTTTCATAGGCTTTCATCAGCAAAAAGAGGTCGGCTCTGTTGTTGAAAAGTAAGGGGTCTCCGGGGTGTTCACTGATAAGGGTGTTCAGGTCCTCCAGGGCTTCATCATACTTGCCCTGCAATTTTTTAATATTGACCAGGTTCGATTTTGCCTGGTAATTGGCAGGATTAATTTTCAGCAGCTCCCGCAAATCCCTTTCCGCGCCTTCCTGATCTCCCAACAGTTTTCTGGCATAGGATCTGTTAAGCCACGCCTCTTCATTTGCCGGTTCCAGGGCGAGGGCCGTGGTGTGGTCCTCAATAGAACCCTTATAATCTTCCATATGTCGCTTCAGGGATGCCCTGTTGTTATAAACGAATGCGGATTTGTTGTTAAGCTTAATCGCCTTGTTATAATAAGCCATGGCTTCTTTATTCTTGCCAATCCGGCGGTGCATGGTGCCTAAATTAGATAAATGAATATAGTTCTTTTCATTTTTAGGCTCTTTCTTAATAGCTGTTTCAAGGCTGTTAATAGCGCAGGCTAAATCATTTTGCTCAAAGCACGCATTGGATTTTTTGATCAACTCGTCGTAAGTTTGGGCATGAGCGCCTATACTGCAGGCAATGAGGGAAAGTATAAGGAGGGCTTTCTTCATATCTGGTTTTTAAAAAGAAGTAAATAGCTAATAAATATAGTTATTTTCTAATTTAAATTAATAAGAAAAAACGGGTTAAGCGTTGCTGCCTGCCTTTTAATACAGTAAGTAATGAATCAAAAAAACCAGGAAGAAGAAATAGCAGAGAGAGCCGTAGGGCTGGTGCCGCGTATTGGTGCAATGGCTGCCCGCATGGGCTTAGACTGGTTTCTGCTAGCCCTGATCGGCATGATTATCCTGGCTCGTTTGTGGCCCCAGGTGGGAGTGGACCGCGAGCCGCTGTCGCTGGGCGATGTGGCTAACTACGGCGTATCGGTGATCTTCTTTTTCTACGGCCTGCGCCTGAGCCCCGAAAAGCTGCGCGCCGGCTTGAGTAGCTGGCGCCTGCACCTGGTGGTGCAGCTCAGCACGTTTGTGCTTTTTCCGCTGCTGGTACTGCCGCTGCGCCGCTTTTTTGCCGGTACTTCAGAAGAGCTGCTGTGGCTGGGGATATTCTACCTGGCGGCGCTGCCTTCCACGGTGTCCTCATCGGTAGTGATGGTCTCGATTGCCGGGGGCAACATTCCGGCAGCGATCTTTAACGCCAGCATTTCCAGCCTGATCGGTATTTTTGTAACGCCCCTGTGGATGGGGCTGTTCCTGGAGGCCAGCACCGAAGGCTTTGATATCTGGCAGGTGATGGGCAAACTAGTGCTGCAGGTGCTGCTGCCGGTGGTGCTGGGCATTGTGCTGCACCGCTATTGGGGAGGCTTTGCCGACCGACATAAAAAGAAATTACGCTTTTTCGACCAGGCCATTATTTTGCTCATCGTTTATACTTCCTTTTGCGAGTCTTTTGCCCGGGAAATGTTCCGGGGCTACCGCATAGGCGATATTATGCTGCTGGGAGCAGGTATGGCGGCCCTTTTCTTTGTGGTCTTCGGCCTCACCTACGGGCTTACCAAACTGCTGGGCTTTAACCGCGAAGACAGCATCACGGCCGTGTTCTGCGGCTCCAAAAAATCGCTGGTGCATGGCACGGTCATGTCGAAGGTGCTGTTCCCGAACCCCAACATGGCAGGCCTTATGCTGCTGCCCATCATGCTCTATCATGCCCTGCAGCTTCTGGCTGCCAGCATCATCGCGCAGGCGCAGGCCCGCAAGGCAGGTACCGATACCTCAGCAGAATAAGCGGGCGTTAAGCTGTTTTCTGGCGGGAGGCTGCCGCTTTCGCCTCTTCTTCTTTTAGCAGGCGGGCATCCAGAATAAAGGGACCAAAAGGCAGCACGGAAGCAACCAGCGCCATCAAGACTTTCCGGGCAGACCATCGCCTGGCCAGGGCCGCATTGGCTACGGCGGCCAGGAAGAGCATAAACAGCAAGCCGTGCGCCCAGCCGGTATACTTTACGAACACGGGCATATCGGCCCAATATTTAAGTGGCATGGCAATGCCAAGCAAAACCAAATACGAAATGCCTTCCAGTGTGCCTATTATGCGCAGCCTTTTAATAGGGGCGCTTGCTATTTCCTGACTCATAAAATAGGGATAATCCGGTCCTTAACACAGCACGTTGCTGATGAGTGCCAAAGATACGCCGGTATTTGCAATAATGCACAGCCGACTGGTTTTTGCCGGTAGCCCTTACCCTCAAAAGCAAGGGCAGACCATGCGGCCTGCCCTTCTAAAGTATAAGTAATAAGAAACCGAAGTTACTGAACAGGAGTGCGGCTGGCCGGGGCTGATGCGATGACCTCGTTCTGTAATCCTAAGGAGTGCCCGTGAATGGCTTCGAAAATGGCCTTCACAAACTCTTCATCCAGGCCGGTTTGCTGCGCCAGTTGTAACCGGTTTTCCAGCACCTGGCTCCAGCGGCCTGCCTGGTAAATGTCCAGCGCATGGCTTCGTTTGTATTCTCCGATTCTTCTGGAAACGTCGGAACGCAGGAACAGCACATTGATGAGCTCATTGTCCAGGCGGTCGATCAAGTTGCGCAGGGTTTGCAGCTGTTCCGGGTTCGCTACGTGTTCTGCGTCCAGGTCCAACGCGGTGAGCATGGTATCCAGGTCCTGTGGGGTGAGCTGCTGCGAGGCGTCACTGAGCGCTACATCAGGGTTGATATGCGATTCTATCATCAGGCCATCTACGCCCAGGTGCAGGGCTTGCTGGCTTACGGTTTGCAGCAGGTCGCGGCGGCCGGCAATATGGCTGGGGTCGGTAAAGAGCGGCACACCCGGCAGCAGGCGGCGGATCTCCTGGATGGTTTCCCATTTAGGATGGTTGCGGTAAGGCTTGTTGTTGGGCGTGGAGAAGCCCCGGTGGATGAGCCCCAGGTCGGTGATGCCTGCCTGGTTGAGGCGCTCCATGGCACCCACCCATAGTTGGATATCGGGGTTAACCGGGTTTTTTACCAGCACGGGCACCTTCACACCCACCAGCGCATCGGCAATCTCCTGCACCGAAAACGGGTTGACTGTAGTGCGCGCGCCTAGCCAGAGAATATCAACGCCATAGGCCAGTGCCTCTTCCACATGCCGGGTGTTGGCTACCTCGCAGGCAGTCAGCAGGCCGGTTTCCTGTTTCACGGTTTGCAGCCACTCCAGGCCCGGTTTTCCTACCCCCTCAAATAAGCCCGGGCGGGTGCGTGGCTTCCAGATGCCCGCTCTGAAAACGGAAATACGTTTGTCTTTTTTGAGTTCACGGGCTGTTTGCAGCATCTGCTCTTCGCTTTCGGCACTGCAGGGGCCCGCAATCACAGTGGGCAGCGGACCACCATTTAAAATAGCGGTGGTAGGCGTTAAGTCAATGTTTATACTAGCGGCGTTCATGATGTAAGGTGTTTAGTTGTTGTTGTTTAGTTATGCGATGAATGGCTTCTTCTATTTGCGAAACGGGGAGGCAAAGGGAAACGCGTAAGAACCGCTCTCCCTGGGTGCCGAAGATCTTGCCCGGCGTGAGGAAAACGCCGGCCTCATAAAGCAGCTCGTCCAGGTAGGCTTCCACGTCGGTGATGTGCCCGGGCACGCGTGCCCAAACAAACATACCCACCGTATCGGTCTGGCAGCTGCAGCCCAGTGTGTCCAGCAGTTGGTATACCAGCTGCCTGCGCCGGGCATATTCCTGGTTGCGGAGCAGGTGCCAGGCATCGTCGCTTTGCAGGGCAGCTACGGCGGCGTGTTGCACGGCCTGCAGCATGCCCGAGTCGATGTTGCTCTTCACGGCCAGGATTGCATCCAGGTAATCGTGCCTGCCCAGCACGGCACCCACGCGCCAACCCGCCATGTTATGGGATTTGCTTAGCGAGTTGAGCTCGAGGCAGCAGTCTTTCGCACCGGGTATACTTAGCATGCTCAGGGGCGTAGCAGCCGGCAGCACCAGGCTATAGGGGTTGTCATTAACCAGCAGGAATTTATACTTGGTGGCCAGTGCTACCAGGGCTTGCAAAGCTTCCGTTGTGGCCTGCGCGCCGGTGGGCATGTGCGGGTAGTTGATCCACATCAGCTTTACGCCCTGGCTGGCTATTTCCTCCAGCTCGGCCATATCCGGCAGCCAGTTATTTTCTTCGCGCAGGGTGTAAAAAACAGGCTCTGCACCAGCTAGGCGGGCAGTGGCGGCATAAGCAGGGTAGCCCGGGTTTGGGACCAGCACCTTGTCTCCGGGGTTCAGAAAGGCCATGGTAATATGAAAGATGCCTTCTTTGGAACCCATTAGGGGCAAAACCTCGGTGTCGGCTGCCAGGTTTACCTGAAAAGTACCGGCATACCAGTCGGCCATGGCCTGCCTTAAAACCGGCAGGGAGCGGTAGGGCTGATAACCATGCCCGGCGGGTTGCGCCGCTGCTTGTGTTAGTGCGTCGATGGTGGCCGGAGAGGGCGCCATGTCGGGGCTGCCAATGCCCAGGTTAATGACGTTTTTGCCGCGAGCATTCAAGGCGCCTACTTCCGCCAGCTTTCGGGCGAAGTAGTATTCCTGCACGTGGTCCAGGCGGCTGGCTTTGGGTATGATCATCGGGTTAGGTGGTTTAAAGGTTGGGCGGATGTTTCCGGAGTGGCTGGCACGGGGTGTTGTGTTTTAGGGTATAGGCCAAGCAGTTTCAGCGTGTGCACCAGTGGCCGGATGGCTGCGATGGCTGCAAGCAGCTCCTGGCTGCCGGCGCTTTCCAGGTCTAAAGCCACCGAAAGCGTTTGCTGTTGCCTGGCCGGGGGCAGGGGTTGCAGCAGCGAAACAGTAAGCGGCAGGGTTTGCAACAACTGGCCAAGTGCATCCAGGGCGCCGTCTGTTAGCGGCAGCTGAAGTATAAGCGAGGCTTTGGTTGCAGATGCATCTTCGTGCTGCGGGTGCTGTGCCGGCCCGAGTAACAGGAACCGGGTATAGTTGGTGGAGCTGTCGGCGATATCTTCCTGCAGGATTTGCAGGCCATACAATGTGGCGGCCTGCCTGCTGGCAATTGCCGCTACGCCTCGCAGTTGCTTTTCGCGTATCTCCCGGGCGCTGTCGGCAGTGTCTGTGGTTTCCTGCGGCTGCAGGTATGCATGCTGTTTCAGAAACCCGCCGCATTGCTGCAGCGCCACCGGGTGCGACAACACCTTTGTGGTAGCAGTCAGTTCCTGGCCCGGCAAGGCCATCAGGTTCTGATCGATCGGGAGCCAGAGCTCGCCAAGTATGGCGAAGTCATACTCCTGCAGCAGCGCATAGTTGGAGAGCAGGCGGCCTGCCAGCAGGTTTTCGATGGCCATCACCGCCCTGTCTGCGCGGCCCTGCTGCAGCGTGTCGCACAGCTGCCGGAAGGTAGCGCACGTCAATACGTCTATTTGCTGTCCGGCAAAATACTTTTTTGCGGCACTGTCGTGGAAAGAAGCCGGTCCGCCCTGAATTGCAACTGTAAGTGGTGTAGCCATATAAAACAAAAAGCCCCGCTTGTGGCGGGGCTTGTAAAGTGAAAGCTTTTATGGTTAGTTAAACGCAATAGCCATCTCTCTGGAGCCCCGGTGGGTACCAAAAAAGTAGTAGCTAAAATAAAATGCGTTGAACAGGGTCATCTTGTCTGTGTTATGGCGGCAACTTATAAAAGCCTTCTGTTAAATGCAACTAATTACGGTATAAAATTTATTTATCCGCCACATTTCTCCTTCTTAAACAGGAAAGTATACCGCGTAAGCAGGGCATTACGCTACCGCCGAGGAGCCCATTTCATTGTGCTGGTCCTGGGTGTGCTGGTGAATAAGCTGCACCATAGACCTTACCAAGCCCTCGTCCATACCTTCCTGGGCAGGGTTTTGCAGCCAGCCTTCCAGCTGCTTTTGCCAGCGGCTTACCTGCAGCACCGGTCCGCCGAGGCCCAGTTGTTGCTTGCTGATCTTGCGGGTTACGTCGGAGCGGCGCAGTAACAATTCCAAAAGCTCGTCATCCAGATTCCCCATCTGCTGGCTCAAGGCATCCAGCTGGTCTACCAGCTGGGTGGTTTCCGCCAGGGTTACTTTGGTGCGGATAGCATTTACCAGCAGCTCCAGTTCCTGCGGCATAAGCTGCTGCTGCGGGTTGCTAAGCGCCTCGGCCGGGCTGATGTGCGATTCGAACAACAGGCCGTCCGCACCCAGGTCGATGGCCCGCTGGCTTACCGGGTACATCAGGCTACGCTTACCGGCCATGTGGCCGGCATCGCAAAGCACAGGCAACTCGGGCACCAGCTGCTTGAGCTGCTGCAGGTAGTCCCACTTGGGGTGGCTGCGGTAGGGGTACTGCTCCTCGGCCAGGAAACCCCGGTGGATGGCGCCCAAGTCGGTGAGGCCCGCCTGGTTGAGGCGCTCCAGGGTGCCGATCCAAAGCTGCAGATCAGGGTATACCGGGTTGTTTACCAGCACCGGCACGTTGGTGCCCCGGAGTGCGGCAGCAATTTCCTGCACGGCAAACGGGTTTACCACAGTGCGGCCGCTGATGCAGAGAATGTCTACTTCATGGGCGAGCGCTTCCTCGGCATGGTAGGCGTTGGCTACCTCGCAGGCGGTGCGCAGGCCGGTTTCTTTCTTCACTTTCGCAAGCCATTCCAATCCTACCACACCTACTCCCTCAAAGCTATTGGGGCGCGTGCGCGATTTCCAGATACCAGCCTTGAAAATGGAGATACCCTCCACTTTCAGAAGCGCGTGGGCTGTTTTCAGCATCTGTTCTTCACTTTCGGCACTGCAGGGGCCCGCCACCAGCACAGGCTTGCCGTCGGCCTGACGGAAGCTGGACTGCGGTGCTACGTGGAGGGTTGTTGTACTTGCTCTCATGACTGTTTTAAATTTTACTCTTTTTATTTTCCGGCAGGAATATGCCTGCCTGCTTTATCAGTTTGCCCAAAAACAAAAAAGCCCCGCTTGTGGCGGGGCTTTTTCAGGTATCGTATCGCTTTAACTTAGCGCAAAAGATTACCATCCGAGCCCCGTGAGAGGACCTTAAGCGAATTGGTAAATGTAATGGCGCAATTAAAAATCATGTCTTCTGTTAATTTGATGACAATATAGAAGATTAAAATCGAGGAAAGCAAATTGTCAGGCAAAATTATTTTTAAATTTTCCTCAAAATGGCTTAGGGCTGGTTCGCTTTCGGCAGTTCTTCTTCTTTTTTAGGAAAGAGCAGCGACATAATAATGGACAAGGCAAGTATAGCGCCTACCACTAGTAGTGCAATGCGCATGTCGATGTGGTAAAAATCACTGATGAGCAATTTTATGCCGATAAAAGCCAGGATGAACGAGAGCCCGTAGTGCAGGTAATGGAACAACTGCATGATGCCGGCCAGCGCAAAGTATAAGGCCCGCAAACCCAGCAGGGCAAAAACATTGGAAGTATATACGATAAAAGGATCCTTGGAAATAGCCAGGATAGCCGGGATCGAGTCGGCGGCAAATACCACATCGGTGCTTTCTACCATCAGTAACACCAGGAAAAGGGGCGTGGCAAACAGCTTTCCGTTCTCCCGGACAAAGAATTTGCCGCCAGCCGGGGTACGGGTCAGGCGCAGGTGCTTGCTGGCCCAGTTTACCAGCGGGTTATTTTTGGGGTCCACTTCCTGCTCTTGGGTAAAGGCCATCTTGATGCCCGTATACACCAGGAAAGCACCTAGTATGTAAATAATGAAGTGGAATTTGGCAATCAGCGTAACGCCTACCAGAATAAACAGGCCACGCAGCACCAGGGCCCCGATTACTCCCCAGAAAAGGATGTTGTGCTGGTATTTTTGCTCTACTTTAAAAAAGTTAAAGATCAGGATGAACACAAACAGGTTATCCACGCTCAGGGATTTCTCGATCAGGTAAGCCGTCAGGAATTCCAGGGCCGGGCCGGGGCCTTCGGTAAAGTAGATAAGGGCATTGAAGCCCAGCGACAGGACGATCCAGAAAAGCGTCCAAAGCAACGCCTCCTTCACTTTTACTTCATGCGCTTTCCGGTGGAACACGAACAGGTCGAGGCCCAGCAGCAGCAAAATGAAAACGTTGAATATGATCCAGAAAAAAATATTATCCATAGTTTGATAGCAGCCCGTAAGGCTCTTGGTCAAATAAATGCAAGCAATACCTTAACGGTAAATTTAGCCGGAATAAGGTACAATTGCATTGCATACGGGAAGTATAATTTAAGGATAGCTGCTGCAGACCTGCCGGCGGACGAACGCTGGGTTTTCCGGCCCGCGCTCCCCGCTGTCGTCTTTGCGCTTTACATGGCGGGTGGCAAAAGCCCGGGGTTAATACCGGTCGAAGTGCAGGAAAAAACTGCTGACTTTCATCTTGAGCACGCCCAGTACCGCTTCCTTAAAGATGCCGGACGACATTTTGGATTCGCCCAGGGTCCTGTCGGTAAAGATGATGGGCACTTCCTTGATCTTAAAGCCATACTTAAAAGCTAGGAATTTCATTTCGATCTGGAAGGCGTAGCCCACAAACCGGATCTTGTTCAGGCGGATGGTTTCGAGCACCTTGCGGCGGTAGCACTTAAAGCCGGCCGTGGTGTCGTGGATGGGCATGCCCGTGATCAGGCGCACATAGGCACTGGCAAAGTAGGACATTAGCACCCGGTCCATCGGCCAGTTCACCACGTTCACGCCCTGCACATAGCGGCTGCCGATAGCTACATCGTAGCCCTCCACGGCACAGGCTTCATACAGGCGGATCAGATCGTCGGGGTTATGGGAAAAGTCGGCGTCCATCTCGAAGATGTACTCGTAGCCGTGGCGCAAGGCATACTTAAAGCCGTGGATGTAGGCGGTACCCAGGCCCAGCTTGCCTTCCCGCGTTTCCAGGTGCAGGCGCCCGGGAAACTCCATTTGCAAATCGCGCACAATATCAGCGGTACCGTCCGGAGAGCCATCGTCGATGATCAGCAGATCAAAGGGGTGGCGCAGCGACATTACCTTGCGTACCATAGCCTCAATGTTCTCCCGTTCATTATAGGTCGGGATGATCACCAGCGCGTCTTTCATGCCTCAAATATAGGCAATCAGCTATTGTGGGCGTTGGCTCTCTTCAAATTAATTTTACGGGCCAGCTCTTTGGCATGCCGGATACAGGCCAGCACCGACACGCCCGCCTGCCAGTTAGCGGCTATATAAAGCGCTTCCTGCTCCATTTGGCGGGCCATCTGGTGGGCATCTTCAATATAGAGGTCGTATTGCGGCAGCGCGTGTTCCCATACATGCAAGTGCTGGAAGGCGGGCGCCTCGCTGTGGATGGCATAGGTGCTGCAAAGCTCCCGGTGCACTTTGGAGAGCAGCTGTTCGGGAGGCATATGGGCGTGGCTGGCGTATTTGGTGCCGCCCACAAACGTGGTGAACAGCACTTCGTGCGGGCGGCAGCGGTCCGGGAACAGGGAGCTCGTCCAGATAGAGCCGGCAGCAAAAGGCGCCTCTGCCTGCGGGTGCAACGCGCCAAAGCCACAAAGCGGGTGTTCTACCTCCCGGCGGTTATAGGCGGTATGTACTACGGCCATAGGCGGGTAATTGATATTATGCAGTGCGGCGGCAATACCCGGAAAAGTGAACTGCAGCAGGTCGGCGGCCTGGTGTGCGGGCAGGGCCAGTACCAGCAGGTCATACTCTTCGGTATCGTTGTCGCCGGAGGAGGCGCAGCTGAGCACATACTTACCCTGGCTGCGGGCAATTACTTCCACGCGGTGCTCCAGGTGCAGCGAGATGAGCTTATCGGCAATGGCTTCGGGCAGCGTACCCATGCCGCCTTTAAAGGAGAAGGTCTCTTTCCGTTTTGCCACTGCCGGGTGTTTGGCCAGCCCTTTCAGCACCGAGCCATACTTTGTTTCCAGCAACTTAAGGCTGGGCAGCACTTTATCGAGCAGGATCTTATTTGGGTCGCCGGCAAAGATGCCCGTTACCAGCGGGTCCACGGCATAGTCCACCACGTCGCGGCCAAACCGGCGCTCAAAGAACTGGGCAAGGGTTTCGTCTCTGACATCAGCCGGGGGAATGTCCTTTTCTTGCAGGATGCGCTGTTTGGTGTGCCATGAAAAAAAATCCTGCGTCAGGAAAGCGAGCGGAGAGGCGGGGAGCTGCTGCACAGTACCGTTACGTAGCACAAAGCGGTCGCTGCTCTGCGGGGCAGTGGGCTGTACCTCCTGTTCCAGCTTAAGCTCGCAGACCAGCTCGCTTAGTTCGGGCGAAGTTTGCAGCGTGTTAGGGCCCAGTTCCAGCAGGTAATCGTTTACCCGTTCGGTGCGTATGTTGCCGCCTACCTGGGCCGAGGCTTCCAGCAGATCATAGGCCACACCGAACTTCTGCAGGTAGTATGCCAGCGACAAACCCGAAATGCCCGCTCCGATTATTGCTACTCTCATCCTTACCTGTTAGTTCTAGCCTGTTGTACGTTTTTGATGCACCCGGCTGTTGCTTTTCCGCTTACTTTACGCCCCGCAAGGCACTGCTTTTATACTTGTAATGGCTGGCCCTGCGTGCCTTCAAACGTAGAAATCCTTACTTTAGCGCCTACATTATATTTAATCCGCATGCAAAAGCAAAAATGTGTTTTCCTGGACCGCGACGGCGTGCTGAACCGGGAGCTTGGCGACTATGCCTATAAATTGGATCATTTTGAGGTGCTGCCCCGCGTGCCCGAGGCCCTGGCGCTGCTGAAGCAGAACGGTTTTCTGCTAATAGTGGTTACAAACCAGGCCGGTATCGCTAAAAATATATATACCCGAGAGGATGTGCTGGCCTGCCACCATAAGCTGCAGCAGGCGTGCCACAACATAATCGATGCGCTGTACTTTGCCCCAGGGCACCAGAGCGTTTCCGAGTCATTGGCGCGCAAGCCCGACAGCCTCATGCTGGAAAAAGCCATTGCCAAGTATAACCTGGACCCTGCCGCCAGCTGGCTGGTAGGCGATTCGGACCGGGACCTGGCGGCCGCAGCCCGGGTAGGCGTGCGCGCCATCCTGGTGGGCGATAAGTATGGCCCGGGCGCGCACCCGCTACAGGCAGCAGACCTGTGGGAGGCGGCCCAGGTTATAGTTAGAAATGCTGAATAGTTTGGTAAGTAGCACTGGTACGTTTAAAGGCTACTCTGCTAACTGTGCTGTCAGATGCCTCAATTCCGCTATAATGCTTTGGATGCGTTGGTTTTCTCGCTTGATGACACGCTTTCCCATAAAGAAGTAAGCAAATAGCATCCAGCAAGTATAAACTGTACAGGATATCAGCTGAAACTGCGTAGAAGCATTGCCTAGTACCTCCAGGAAGTAAAGGCCTAGCGCCATATTCAGCAAGATAAAGTAGAGCGGTTTATTCCATTTGAGTAGCCTGTGCCTGTAAGCATAGTATGCTTCCCATTGGCTAAGGTGCTGCTTAGGCGGTGCAGTCTGATCGATCTGTTTTATCTTTCGGAAAGTATAAAACTTAATAGCCGCCTGGGCTAGGCAAATGGCACAGATTAGTCCCATAGCGGCATAAGTATACCAATACTTGAAATTAAAATTCCCCCAGATGGCCATGCTTGCAATAAGGATCGCTGTTACCAGCAGGCAGATGGCCCCGTAGCGGTACTGGTTCTGTATTTTTATTTTAGTTTGTGCCGATGCCTTTCCTGTGTCGGGTAAGTGGCTGGACAGTGGTACAGGTGTACTCTGCTGCCAGATATGTTTCAGTTCTTCAAACTCTTGCATAACTATTGAACATTTCAGTTAGTGATTTTTTTATCCGGTGAATCTTTACCCGTAGATTGTTCTCGGTGATACCGGCAATAGAGGCAATGTCTTCGTAAGGAAGCTCTTCGAGCACCATCGATATGATCAGTCGGTCGGTTTCGGGTAGCCTGCTGATGCATTTGTAAAGCTGCTGCACTTCATTGTCCGGGTTGTGCTCTTCCTGGGCCATATATTGAAGTACATCATCCGCTATTTTCTTCGGTTTTGATCGCTCTTTGCGTAGATATAGCAGGCAGGTGTTCACCGCGATTCGGTAGATCCAGGTTCCCCAACTTGCTTCGCCTCTGTATTTGGGCATGTTGTTCCATACAGCCATAAAAGACTCCTGTACCAGGTCCTCCGCCTGCGCTGCCGAGCCGGTATAGCCCATGCACAGTTTTCGTATACCTGGCGCATACTGTTTGTAGAGGCGGGTAAATGTTTCTTGCTGCGTCATGCCTTATTTTAGAAAAGCATCCAGCTCAGCATAGAACCATTGTGGCTGGTCGTACATGATAAAGTGTTTGCTGTCGGCAACATGGATGATCTTTTGGGGCACCTTGCTGTACTGTTCACCCAGAATCCGCTGGCTGTTCTCTTTGTTGTTGTAGATACTGCCTAAAACCAGTACCGGCTGTTTTATCTTTGCTATCTGCTCCCGCAGGTCTGTCGTAGACATTTCAACCAGGGTAAGGCCCAGTGTTTTGCGGTCGCTGTTAAACTGCCACATCGCTATCTGGCGAGCCCTGAGGCTGTCTTCCACCTGGGCCTTCATGGCCTGGGCTGTTCGGTCTACTAATCCCTCGGATGGCATAGCCTCAAAGTTCTTTACAACCTGTTCCGGGTTCATGTACGGTTGCTTTTTTATAGCCTCCGCTGTTACGCTAGGGTCGCGCATTGCTGATATAAAGGGTACACCATCCACACAAACCACCTTGCCGAAAAGGTCGGGTGCTTCGCTGCTAACCCAGAGGCTCATAAATGCCCCCAGGCTATGGCCCAGCAACATAGGCTTTTTTAGTTTGTTCTGCTTCACATAACCAATAATATCCTGCTTTACAGTTTGCAGAATAGGGGCGTCAATAGCGGGGGCGCCGGCGAAGCCAGCCAGCGTAAGCACATGGCACTCATACTTGTTCTTCAGGTGTTCCACAGTCTCATTCCATACCTCACCGCTGCAACTATAGCCTGGAATAAGCAGTATTGGTTTCCCTTTGCCAACAACCTTTACTGTGAAGGCCTTGTCCTGCGCAAAGGTTGTGACTACTGTGAATAATGCAAGTGCTAAAAGTAATACCTTTTTCATCTCGAATGTGTTTTTGTTTTTTTACACTCCTTTGATGCACGGGCAACCGGATTATTACAGTAGCAGAATAATTTTTTTAGATGTATAAAAATGAGCAGTTCTGTGCGGTAAACTGAGCCATGAAATGCGCGCACCCGCTGCAGGCAGCAGACCTGTGGGAAGCAGCCCAGCTGATTCTGGCCGAAACAAAAAAGCCGGCATAAGCCGGCTTTTCAGGTTGTTATAAGTATAAAAGCAAAATTTGCCGCCCTTGCGGTTTCTGAATCAGCCCTGTGGCTGCGCCATGCTCAAGCCCCGGACTGAAAGAACTTCGCCTGCGGTTTTTGCCTGTGCTGTTACTTTGCGGATCGTTCTGCCCCCTGGTTAGCTGCTGTTACGGCAACCGGAGCCTTGGCTTTCGTGTGGGTGTCGGCCTGGGCATAGTTGTAGGCAGGGCAATAGGTTTTGCAAGAGGCCGTACCCAATGCCAGGCACACTGCTCCTAAAATGAAAACTTTCTTCATGGCGATGTTAATGTTAGGGGAGATTTTAATATCAAAAATACGCTAATTACTTGAAAAGCAAAATATCCGGCTAAAAATTAGGCCTCGCTTGGCTGCGTGTCATACCCCAGTATCCGCATCATCGATTCGCTGGATTGCTCCGGCGCAAACTGCCATGTTTTCAGCGTGCCGTCGTCCTCCCGGTCCACCAGAATGTGTTTCGGAGAAGGGATCAGGCAGTGCTTAATGCCGCCATAGCCGCTCAGCGCTTCCTGGTAGGCGCCGGTGTGGAAGAAGCCAATGTAGAGGGGTTCATCTTTAGGATACTTTGGTAAAAATACCTGGAATGAATGCATCTCCGAGTTGTAATAGTCCTGGCTGTCGCAGGTCATACCGCCTAGCTGTACTTTACGATATTCCTTGTCCCAATGATTCACGCTCAGCAAAGGCCAGCGCTGGTTCAGGGCCCAGGCATCGGGCAGGTTGGTGATAAATGAACCATCGATCATGTACCACAGCTCTTTATCGTTCTGCAGCTTATCATCCAGGATGGAGTAGATGGTGGCCCCGCTTTCGCCCACGGTAAAAATGCCGAACTCAGTAAAGATGTTAGGCTCGGGCACGCCTTCCTCGTTGCAGATGCGCTTGATGGTACGCAGGATCTCTTCCGACATATACTTGTAATCGTAGTCGGCCTGGATAGAGGTTTTGATTGGGAAGCCGCCGCCAATGTCGATGGTGTCCAGTTCGGGGCATACCTTTTTGAGCTCGGCATACTTGTGCACAAAGCGGCTCAGCTCCGACCAGTAGTAGGAGGTATCCTTAATGCCCGAGTTGATAAAGTAATGGAGCATCTTGAGCTCAAACTTCGGGTCATCTTTTATCTGCTTTTCGTACAGCTCGATCACATCGCCGTAGCGCACGCCCAGGCGCGAAGTATAAAACTCGAACTTAGGCTCCTCGTCGGAGGCCACGCGGATGCCAACCTTTGTCTTTTCTTTTACGTGCTCTTTGTAGTAGTCTATCTCGCCCAGGTGGTCCAGGATAGGCATGCAGTTCTTAAAGCCGTCGTTGATCAGCTCGGAGATCCACTGGCGGTAGAGGTCGCGCTTAAAGCCGTTGCAGATAATGTAGGTGTCTTTTGAAAGCTTGCCCTTCTTGTGCAGCGCCCGGATAATGGGAATGTCGTAAGAAGAAGAGGTTTCGATGTGGATATCATTTTTAAGTGCCTCTTCGAGCACAAAAGAAAACTGGCTGGATTTGGTGCAGTAGCAGTAGGTATAAGTACCTTTATAATCTACTTTCGCCATGCCCTCTTTAAAAAGTTGCTTGGCCCGCTGTATTTGCGAACTGATTTTAGGTAAATATGTTAGTTTAAGAGGAGTACCATATTCCTTGATGATGTCCATCAGGGGAATGCCGTTAAACTGCAATTCGTTATTTACTACGGTAAACTCTTCTGTAGGGAAATCGAATGTTTGGTGGATGAGATCCGTGTATTTATCCATCGATGGTAAGGGGTTAAGAAAACATGCAATATTGACCGTATTTTACCATCTTTGCAAAAACTTTGTTCTAAATCTATGAAAAAAGTAAAGCTGATAGAAGTCAGGTCGGAGTTGGGTGCCGGAACACGCGGAGCAAGCATGGGGATAGACGCGCTACGGGTTGCTTGCTGGGACAAAGGATGCGATTATTTCAAGCGCTTCAACGCTATCAGTGTACCGGACCTTAACTATACATTATTTGAGAAAGATGTGTTCCCTAATGCCCATCGGATCGATAGTATTTTAACGGTTCAGAAAAATATCAGCAGTACCGTGGCGCAAACCATCGATTTGGGCATGTTTCCGCTGGTGCTTTCCGGCGACCACTCTAACGCGCATGGCACCATTGCCGGCATTAAAAGCGCTTATCCCGACAAAACGCTGGGCGTGATCTGGATCGATGCCCATGCCGATATCCACTCGCCTTATACGTCGCCCTCGGGCAATGTGCACGGTATGCCGCTGGCTATGGCGCTGAACATCGACAACCTGGACCGGCAGATAAACGACCCGGAACCGGAAACGGTCTTTTTCTGGAACTCACTCAAAAAAGTGGGCTTCGACGGGCCCAAGCTCAAACCCGAGCACCTGGTATACATGGTGGTGCGCGACACCGAGGAGCCGGAAGATTACCTGATCCAGACGCTGGGCATCAAAAATTTTACCTATGCCGAGCTGCTCACCAAAGGCGTGGAGCAGGTAGCCCAGGAGGCGCTGGAGCGCTTGAAAGCATGCGATATTATTTACGTGTCGTTTGATGTGGACAGCCTGGATTCTAAATTTTCGAAGGGAACAGGCACACCGGTAGAGATCGGCATGACAGTAGAAGAAGCAAAAGACCTTTGTTTCCACCTGCTGCAGGATGAGCGCGTGGTATGTTACGAGATGACCGAGATCAACCCAACCTTAGATACTGAAAACACGATGGCCGAAAATGCCTTTGACATACTAGAGGCAGCCACCGAAGCAATTTTACACCGAGAAGCTAAAAGCAAGATCATACATTAATGCAACTTCAAAACACCCTTACCCAAAGCATCAGCCAGGCGCTGCAGGCTTTGTTCCAGATTTCTGTTGATGGTACCCAAATTGCCCTGCAACCCACCCGAAAAGAATTTGCCGGCTCGTTTACCTTCGTTACGTTCCCTTTTACCAAGCAAGTGGGCAAAGGTCCCGAACAGATCGGCCAGGCCCTGGGCGAATACCTGAAGGAGCACGCCCCGGAAGTAAAAGACTTTAACGTAGTGAAAGGCTTCCTGAACCTGGAAGTGAAGGAGGCCGAGTGGCTGCGCCTTTTCCGGCACATCATGCAGCAGCCCGATTATGGCCAAGCCGAAGCCAGCGGCCGCAACGTGATGGTGGAATATTCGTCGCCAAACACCAACAAACCGCTGCACCTGGGCCACCTGCGCAATAACTTTTTGGGCTACTCGGTGGCGGAGATCATGAAAGCCAATGGCCATAACGTGATGAAGGCTAACCTGGTGAACGACCGCGGTATTCATATCTGCAAGTCGATGCTGGCTTACGAGAAGATGGGCAATGGCGAAACCCCGGAAAGCAGTGGCCTGAAAGGCGACCACCTGGTGGGCAAGTACTATGTGCTGTTCGACAAGGCATACAAAGAGCAGGTAGAAGAGCTGGTTGCTCAGGGCACAGACAAGGAGGAAGCCAAGAAAAAAGCCCCGCTGATGCTGGAAGCCCAGGACATGCTCCGCAAGTGGGAGGAAGGCGACACGCAAGTGGTGAGCCTTTGGAAGCAGATGAACAGCTGGGTGTACGCCGGCTTCGACGAAACCTATCGCACCATTGGGGTAGACTTTGATAAATATTACTACGAATCCGGCACTTACATGCTGGGCAAGGAACTGGTGGAAGAAGGCCTGCAGAAAGAAGTGTTTTTCCGGAAAGAGAACGGTTCGGTGTGGGTAGACCTGACCGACGAAGGCCTGGATGAGAAGCTGCTGCTGCGCGCCGACGGTACCTCGGTATACATTACGCAGGACCTGGGCACGGCCCAACTCAAGTATAACGACTTCCCGTACGACCAGTCGGTGTATGTGGTGGCCGACGAGCAGAATTACCACTTCCAGGTGCTGAAGGGCGTGCTCAAAAAGCTGGGCAAGCCTTACGCCGAAGGCATTTATCACCTCTCGTACGGCATGGTGGATCTGCCATCGGGCAAGATGAAATCGCGGGAAGGCACCGTGGTGGATGCCGACGAACTGGTACAGGAAATGATCGACACGGCGCGCCAGCAGACCGAGGAACTGGGCAAAATAGAAGGCTTTACCCCGGAGCAGGCCCAGGCGCTGTATCATACCCTGGCCATGGGCGCTCTGAAGTACTTCCTGCTGAAAGTAGACCCTAAAAAGCGCATGCTCTTTAACCCGCAGGAGTCGATCGATTTCCGCGGCAACACCGGGCCGTTTGTGCAGTACACGCATGCCCGTATCTCAGCCATCCTGCGCAAAGCCACCGAAATGGGCTTAACGGTGGATGTGAACGCGTTTGGTAGCTTTGAGAACCTGCACGAAACCGAGCAGGAGGTGATCGCGCAGCTGGCGGCCTATCCGGCCGTGATAGAAGAAGCCGGCAAGTTGTATGCTCCCTCCATTATCGCCAACTATGCCTACGAGCTGGCTAAAGCCTATAACCGGTTTTACCAAGAAGTATCGATCTTTAACGAGACAGACGAGCAGGCGCGGCATTTCCGCATTGCCCTGTCGGCTATGGTGGCACGCTTTATACGCCACAGCATGCGCCTGCTGGGCATCGAGGTGCCGGAGCGCATGTAAGTATAAAAGTTTTAGCGGCTTGCAGTAAACAAGTATAGGCGTTTGCTGTTTGAACGTCACAGGCACAGAACACGTAATTACTAAAAACTGATATGGCTAAAAAATCAACAATCCTGGTACAAATGGTGGCACTGGCAGGAGTGCTGAGTATCTTTGTAGCTTGCCACCAACCGGCCGGCAGCAACGCACCTAAAGCGGCAACTATGGCAACAGAAAACACGGCCGGCACAGCCGATGTGCAGAAAAGTGACTTTTACGACTTTAAGATGACCTCGCTGGATGGCCAGGAAATCGACTTTTCGCAGTATAAAGGCAAAAAGGTATTGCTGGTAAATACGGCCTCCGAGTGCGGCTTTACGCCTCAGTACGAAGACCTGCAGAAGCTGAACGAAACACACGGCAAGGATGTGGTGATCCTGGGTTTTCCGGCCAATAACTTTGGTGGTCAGGAGCCTGGCTCCAACAAAGAGATCGCGACCTTCTGCCAGAAGAACTATGGCGTGAGTTTCCAGATGTTTGAGAAGATATCGGTGAAAGGAGAGGACAAAGCGCCTTTATATGCCTGGCTGCAGCAAAACGCCCCTAACCACGAGGAGCCAACCTGGAACTTCTGCAAGTACCTGGTAGACGAGAACGGCAAAGTAGTGGCCTTTTATCCTTCCAAAGTAAAGCCCATGGGCGAGGAGATACTGGCAGCCATTGCCCAAAAATAATACTTAGCTAGAAAGTAACATGGCGAAGGCGTTTGCTTGCGCCCTACAAAATGCCTGTAAGGCACAAGCGGACGCTTGCGCCGGAAATTCGTTTCTCTTACAAAATTGAATACATCACAACACACAAGTACGCAGAATCCAGGTCTGGCAAGGGCCTGGATTTCGGCTTTTAGACCCCGCACGTTGCCCCTGGCTTTCTCCTGCATTGGGATGGGCGCTTTTATGGCTGCGGCCAATCATGTTTTTAATGGCACGGTAGTAAGCCTTTGCGTGCTCACCACGTTATTTCTGCAGGTGCTTTCTAACCTGGCCAACGATTACGGCGACTCCAAACATGGCGCTGACAGTGCCCACCGCGAAGGCCCGATGCGGGCGGTGCAGGCCGGCCACATTACCGCCGACCAAATGAAGGGTGGTATGGCCGTGCTCACCATGCTCTCGCTGGTGTCGGGTATTTTGCTGCTGTGGGTATCGTTTGGCACGGGCGGCATTTTGCTGTTCCTACTGTTCCTGGCTATCGGGCTGGCGGCTATCTGGGCCGCCATTAACTATACGGCGGGCGCCAAACCTTACGGCTATGCCGGTTTGGGCGATATCTCGGTGTTTCTTTTCTTTGGGCTGGTGGGGGTGCTGGGTACCTATTTTCTGCAGGCCAAGGCGTTTGATAGCATGATTATTCTTCCGGCGCTCATCTGCGGCTTTTTCTCCACGGCGGTGCTCAACGTAAACAACATCCGCGACATTAAATCCGATACACTGGCGGGCAAACGCTCGCTGCCGGTGCGCATGGGAGCAAAGCGCGCGCGTATCTACCACCTTTTCCTGCTTGCCGGAGGCGTGTTAAGCGCCGTGCTGTACGTGGTGCTGCACTACCAGAACGCCTGGCAGTTTTTGTTTGTGCTAGTGCTGCCGCTGGTGGTGATCAATGGCGTAAACGTATGGCGCAGGCAAACCTCCCAGGAACTGGACCCCTACTTAAAGCAAATGGCGCTGACCACACTGCTATTCGTGCTGCTGTTTGGAATAGGACAGGTGTTGTAGTCATGAAAAGGATATACAAAAAAGTGGCCAGTACCTTCGGGTGCTGGCCACTTTTAGTAGCTGCTGTTATGGGCGTTTTTCTGTTGCTCAGTAGTCAAGCCTATAAATAAATTCTTCTATCTCTGTTTGCCGGGCATTGGCAAAACCTTTGTCAGTTCCGATCTTAACGAAACCACATTTTTCTAAAACCTTTTGCGAGCCAAAATTGTCAAATGCAACGCGTCCAAAAATGGGTCTGGCAGTTTCTATGGTAAGGAATTCCTGAAGTGCTTTTGTGGCAATTCCTTTTCCCCAGAATTTTCTGTCTAGCCAATAAGTAATTTCCGCATTGCCTTCTATTACAAACTTTGCTATACTTCCTGCAATAACATCATCCGCTATAATGGTCTGGTTATTGACGCTCGGATCATGCAATAATTTTGTGTATTTAAGCAAATACGCTGCTTTGTCTGTCGGGTCTTTTGGTGTGAACGCTGCTAAATATCTTCCTTCTTTGTCAAGTTGAAATAGAAATAAACTATCTAAGTCGGCAACTTCTGTTGGGCTAAGTTTTATGTCAGGTTTGATGTTAGACATTTTGTCTAGTTCAAATTGATTTTTCGGTTGGTGATGTTTTAAATTGCCCTATTACGGTTGGGCTATGAGACGGCTAAGCTGCCCATGGGTGTGCTTGGTGAAGAAGTTACTTATTTGGTGGTTATAGCCAATTCGTTTCCAATCATAAAGGATGTCTCAGTTTATAACTTTGTTCCCTAATTGACCGGTGTCCCGGTTAATTTCAGTAAATCCTCTTTTACTGACGAATACAAAAACCACATTGGATGCAAAAACAAGCTTCTCAATTTGTGGCTGTTGGATGTCAGGTTTAAAGGCTTCAGCCACATCTGCCCGCCAGAGTAGTTGCGCTCCTTTATAGGTCGATAGTGTCGCCTTATCCTTACTAACCCAATAGACTACTCCGTTGGCGCCACGCACCCCTCTTAAACTAGTAGAAATAATATGAACAGCTTTGAATTTATCTGTTGCTGTTCCTGACGGACTCATTTCCTGATCAGGTTCAACCTGGTTTTCATGATAAGGCAAAGCACCTGCATCCTGTGCATAAGTTATAAAAGGCAGCAATAAGAACCCAACTGCTATGATAGTTTTTTGAATAAAGTACCTATTGAAGTTTTTCATCTATTATACTTTACTTTATCTTATAAGGGAAGGAAAGAATATTTTTACCATAAAGGCTTTTTATGAAGCTCAACTATAGTATATAAGGAGTTATTCCGATTATTAGCCCTTTAGCCGGAGTACGCTTTGCCTGTTTGCTTGCCATTTTAAACTGCAAATGGAGTTTGGCTCATCTTCCCTGCATTGGAAAGCAGATCTATACATTGCTTACGGTTTGTCAAATAGATTAACTCCCTGCCAAACCGCATGATCCGGTTTATACTTGCACTATAGTAAATAAACAGCATAGCACTTCGGTATAGCTATACTATGTGCGGATTGCTTCTTGCTACTTAGGTAGCAGCGTATGGCTCTGCACAAGCTGCCCGCCGCGCGCTACCAGATCAGCTTTGGCCTTCTCGAATCCTGCAGCGTCAATAGCGCGAACAGCATCTTCGATATAGTATACTTCAAACCCTTCCGTCAGCGCATCCTTCGCGGAAAAATAAACACAGTAGTCGGCGGCTAAACCGGCTAAGTATACCTGGGTTATACCTTTGCCCCGCAGGTAATCGGCCAGGCCGGTGCTTTTCAGGCGGCCGTTATCGTAAAAACCGCTGTAGCTGTCTATCTCCGGGTTGGTGCCTTTGCGGAAAATGGCTTCGATGCGGTTTTGCTCCAATGCCCTGGCGAGTTCAGCGCCTGCCGTATCCTGCATGCAATGGTCTGGCCACAACACCTGCTCCAGGCCCTGCAAGGTGGTCACCTCAAACACGTTTTTGCCCGGGTGCTGGGAGGCAAAGCTTTTGTGGTTTTGGGAATGCCAGTCCTGCGTAGCCACCACCAAATCGAAATGTGGCTGCATCTGATTGGCAAGCGGGATAATCCGGTCTCCTTCCGGCACGGCCAGCGCGCCGCCCGGTAAAAAGTCGTTCTGAATATCGATCAATAATAAAGCTCTCATACAGCAAGTATAATGCGAATGCGCCAGAAATGCTACAGCTGCAAGCAGCCCCTTTCTGGCGCACCAGGAGGGTATACTTACCAGCCTTAGTTGCCGCCTTCTTTCTGGTCGCCACCGCCCTGCAGGTCATCGTTTTTAATGCCGCGTTTGTTTTTCTTGATGCCGCCTTTCAGCTTGCCAAAGCGGTAGTTAAACGACAGGCTAAAGCGCCGGGCCTGGAAATAAGACACCTGTTTCTGATAAAAGCCCTCGGAAGCCACCTCGTTTACCCAGCGGCGGTTCTCCTGAAAAGGGTTGCTCACCGACAGGCTGATCCCCGCCTTCTCTTCTTTCAGGAACTGCTTGTTTACCGAGAAGCTGTTGAACATATACGCCGCCGACGTGCCCTGCAGCAGCACATTCGGCGAGTAGTAACCGATATTGGTGCTCACGCGCCAGTTTTTCTCAAATTTATAGCTGATGTAGCTGAACACGTTTGCCGAGAAACCGCTGTTGCTGTACAGCGAGCTGTGCAGGTCCACGTAACTGATGCCGCCGTTCAGGTTCACATTTAGTTTTTTGAAGAAGGTGGTGTTGCCGTTAAGCGATAAACCGGTGGTGCTGTTGCGGCCAATGTTGCCGTACGTGGTGCTGGCCACCGAGTCGGCAGGGTTGAAGGTGGTAACGCGCTGAATGGAGTTGTTGGTAAAGTTGTGGAACACGCTGGCATTAACCGACGTGCCTTTTACAAAGGTGTTATAGGCCAGGTTAAACACGTTGCTGGTGGCGGCATTCAGGTTTGGGTTGCCATAGCTGATGTTTTTCGGGTCAATAGGGCTCACGTAGGGGTTGAGGTAGTATAAACTGGGCCGCTCGATGCGTTGCGTGTACGAGAGGCGCAGTGTACTCATTCCCTTCAGCATGCGCGAGAGGGACACATTCGGGATCAGGTTTGTGTACTCGTTCTTCGCCACCGTGCCCGACGATTTAAAGTCAGCATCCACGGAGGTAGCTTCCAGGCGTGCGCCAACTTTCAGGCCCCATTTGTCTTTCTTCAGGCTCACGGCCGTATAGGCAGCGTTGATGTCCTGATCATAGGCAAAATTGTTGCTCAGGCCAGGGTTAAGGATGTATAGGTGTTGCTCCGGGTCGTATTGCTTGTAGTAATAGTCGCTGGTGTTTTTCCGGAAAATGGATTTGGCGCCCACTTCCAGGTTATGCTTCCCGAAGGGGTGCACGTAGTCGGCCTGCAGGGTCTGTTCTACCGCATCGCCGTTATTATCGGTGGTACCAATGTCCTGATTATAGATAAAATCGGAGAAATTGCCGTTGCCGTTTTTGCCATACCTATAGGAGAGGGTAAGCAGCTGCTCTTTGTTGCGTTTAAAAGTATGCTGCAGGTTCACGCCAAAGTCCTGGTTTTCCCAATAGTTGGTACCGGTGTTCTGCCTGCTGTAAGCGTTCAGCAGCTGTCCTTCGGGGCTGATGTTGCGGACGAGCTGCTGCATGCTGTTGTCGCCGTTGCTGCGGTTGGTACTGAAGTTGGCCGTGAACAGGTTGAGCGTGTCGAGCTCAAAGCTTAGCTCGCCGGAAAAATATACATGGCGGCCGCTGTTTTTGCCGCTGCCCTCCTGGTCCATGATCGTGCCGGACGGGTCCTGGCGATACAAGGTGCTCCTGTTGCTGGGCGAATTATTGTTGCCCATGCCGCCATACCCCGAGAAGCCGAACTTGCCCTGTACGGCTGTAAAGAACCCGCTGCCATACGAGGATTTGGGAAGGCCAAGGCCTAAATTGACAGAGCCGTTATAGCCGTTGTTCTCGTTTTTGTGGGTGATGATGTTGATAATGCCGCCTACGCCCTCCGCCTCATACTTCGAGGGTGGGTTGGTGATCACCTCCACACTTTTAATGGAGCTGGCCGGCATACTTTTAAACACGTCTTTGGGGCTGTTGACGAACAGCGAGGAGGTCTTGCCGTTAACAAGCACCTTATAGCTGCCGCTGCCGTTCAGCTTGATGTTGTCTTCGGCGTCCACGGTCAGCAGCGGTACCTTGCGCAGCATGTCCAGAGCTGTCATGGTCTTGCTTTCCGGGTCGGCCTCTACGTTATAGCTGATCTTGTCGATGTCCTGCGTTACCAGCAGCTTTTCGGTGGTTACCTGCACTTCCTGCAGCTTGTTGGTGGTTCCCGCCAGGGTAATCTTGCCTAACGCGATAAGCGGTTTGTCAGCTGTAAAGGCCGGGAGCTTGATCGTTTTCGTCTGAAAGCCTACATAGGTCAGCAGCAACTGGTACTGCCCGGCAAGAGGCAGGCCGGCCAGCTCGAAAGAGCCGTCTGGCTGGGTAAAGGTGGTTTTAAGGGCTTCTGTTTTGCCTTGTTCCTGCACCAGCACGGTGACATAGCTCAGGGGTTTGGTGGTGGCAGAATCGAGGGCGGTGCCTTTTACGGTGCCCGTTTGCGCAGCGGCAAACGAAGAGAGAAAGCAACACAGCAGCGCTGCCAGTAGCGTTTGTTTCATATAAAGTAGATTATTTGGTGCTAATTTTAGTGATCTATACTGCCCGTAATAAGCCGGATCGCTGCTTTTAAATGCTTCTAAGTAAAACGACTGTATTCCTTCAGAATGGAATTTGTTATAGTATTTAAGAGAGTAACGTTATAATTCTGCAAACAATATATTTATACTAATATAGTTATTTATTTTTAAGGGAATAGGCTTTTTTTGAGTTTTTAATTCAGGTGATAGCACAATGCAAAGACGTATGGTAAAACCAATGGTGACAAGGTGAAGAGTTAAGTTGGAAACAAGGAGGCGTGTATGCAGAAAAACGGAGGGGATGATCACAAACAAAAAAGAGCCGCTCCATCGGGCGGCTCTTCTTATAAGCATATGCTTGTCTTTACTATTCCTGTGGCGTATCCTGGTTGCGCGGGGCATTTGGTTGCGGTGTGGCCGCACTCTTCGGCCGGTTACGGTTGTTGCGGCGGTTGTTGCGCTTGCGTGGGCTGGCTTCCGGCTGCTGCCCGTCGGCTGCTTTTGGTGTGCCTTCGGTGCGGGGCGTATGGTTGGCCGCTTTTATAGGCCGGTCGTTTCCTTCGTGGCGGGGTGCGCCTGGTTTAGGGCCTCTGCGATCGTTGCTGCGGTTGCGGCCTCCTGCAGAAGAACGGCTGCTGCCGCCGCCACCTGTGCGGGCACCACCGCCTGAGCGGCCACCGCCCCGGCCATCATCACGGCGGGTCGGGTCATAGGCGGGTGCTGCGCCAAAGCCATCCGGTAAAGGAAGTTTTGGCAGCTCGCGTTCAATGAGTTGCTCTACCTTGCGCACGCGGTACATATCCTTTTCGTTCACAAAGGTGATGGCTACACCCGTAGAAGCTGCGCGGGCGGTACGGCCCACACGGTGCACATAGTCTTCGGCATCCTGTGGCATATCGAAGTTTACCACATGGCTCAGACTGTCGATGTCGATGCCGCGCGACATGATGTCGGTCGCCACCAGGATCTGGTACTGCTTGTTTTTGAAGCCCTGTAGCGCCTTCTCGCGTTCTTCCTGCGTCAGGTCCGACTGAATGCCATCGGCAGCGAAGCCCATTTTGCGGAGCGAGCGCACGATCTGGCTCACGTTTGATTTGCGCGAAGTAAAGATGATCATACTTTGCACGTCCTGCTGTTGCAGCAGGTGCTCGAGCAGAGGTAGTTTCTGGTTATCGTAGGCTAAGTATAAGCGCTGGTCAATGCCTTCGGCTGGCTTGGAAATTGCCAGGTTTATCTGGGCCGGGTCTTTCAGGATCTGCTGGGCCAGGTCGCGGATCTTCTTGGGCATAGTGGCCGAAAAGAGCAGTGTCTGGCGCTCAGTGGGCAGGGAGCGCACGATCTTCAGGATATCATCCATAAAGCCCATGTCCAGCATCTTGTCTGCCTCGTCCAGCACCAGGTAATTGAGCTTGTCCAGTTTCACATAGCCCAGGGCCATGTGCGACATCAGGCGGCCCGGCGTAGCAATAATTATGTCGGCTCCGCTGGTGAGGGCGCGTTTCTGCTGGTCCCACTCATCGCCTTTGCTACCGCCATAAATGGCAATAGAGCTGGCCGAAACATAGTAGCCAAAGCCTTCTACCTGCTCATCTATCTGCTTGGCCAGTTCGCGGGTAGGCACCAGTACCAGCGTGCTGGTATGGTCGTAGTTGCCGTGCGAGATGCGGTCCAGGAGCGGGAGTAGGTAAGCGGCCGTTTTGCCAGTGCCGGTCTGGGCGCAGGCAATCATATCTTTTTGTTCAAGTATAAGCGGTATCGCCTGTTCCTGCACAGGGGTGGGCGTACGGTATCCCATTGACTCAATACCGGTTAGTACGTCGTCGTGTAAGTTAAAGGAGCGAAAATCCAAAATCGATCAATTTGGTGATTAATTACGAAGCAACACCTCTCCCTGAGTGGGAGCCGGCTGGTTCTTTTCTATGTAAAGATACAACAAAAATAATTTGTATGTGCAATACTACCTAGCAGCCCGGCAGTACAATTTCTTTACGGCCTGATTACTGCATAATGCGGTTACCGGATTGTGAAACTTCCGGAAGGGTGCAAATTAACAACAGGCTATCCCGGAGAACTGTTCCACCTGAAAACGTGATTTTTGGAATAAAAATGCAGCTTCTAAACATATGATATTCAGAATATATTAAGTGATATATATGTAAAATTATATTTTGCTGCAACTTTGAAGGTGTTGCGGCGTAAATCAGATAAATCCGGCGCATCAGTCCTCGGAAATGTAACTGCTATTAAGGAAGGACCATGAAAAAAGTTATACTAAACTCGCCTAACTTCTTCCTGTTGTTAGGGCTAAATATCATCAACGCCATTTTTATGCTACTGCGCTAGCCGGTATTTACGGCGGCATTCCTATACCTGAGGAGCAGCATTACCCGCTGGGTAGTGCTGCTCCTTTGTGGTTTTTGAGGAATCAATGTCGTATTTTGTGCTGTTAAGTATAGGAACGGACACGTAGTCTCCATTAACAGCATACCCGTATGTCAGGACATAGCAAGTGGTCGACCATCAAGCGTAAAAAGGGTGCCCTCGACGCCAAGCGCTCAAAAATATTCACCAAACTCATCAAGGAAATTACTGTTGCTGTAAAAGAAGGCGGCGGCGCTGACCCGGCCGGCAACCCCCGCCTGCGCCTGGCCATACAGGCCAGCAAAGCGGCTAACATGCCCAAAGACAACATGGAGCGCGCCATTAAAAAAGGCGAAGGCACCGATGGCAACTATACCGAAGTGACGTACGAAGGCTATGGCAGCAATGGCGTAGCGGTGTTTGTGGACGCCATGACCGATAACGTGAACCGGACTTTCCAGAACGTTAGGACCATTTTTAACAAGAACGGCGGCAGCCTGGGCACCAAGGGCTCGCTGGAGTTCATCTTCGATCGGAAAGGAATTTTCGTGATCCGCAGAAACGAGCGCTTTAGCTTTGAGGAGGACGCCTTTCTGCTGGAAATGATTGACGGCGGGGCAGAGGAGGTCAGCTTTGAGGAGGAGGTGGTAACGGTTACCTGCGCCCTGGAGGATTTTGGCGCCATGCAGCGGAAAGTGGAAGCGCTGGATCTGGAACTCGAAAGCGCTGAACTGCAGCGCATCCCTAAAACCAGTGTCGCTGTAGAGGACCCCGAAGCGGTACGCAAGCTGCTCAAACTGATAGATGCCCTGGAAGACGACGATGATGTGCAGCAGGTATACCACAACCTGGAGCTGAATGAGCAGGTGCTGGCCGCCCTGGAAAATTAAGCCCTACATTATGCTGGAAAGTATAAAAAGAGGGCCGGAAGCCGCAACGCTTCCGGCTTTTTTTTTGTGCGAAGAAATACAGCTCGAAATAGAACTGTAAATTTTAATGGCCTCCAGGTTTATACTTGCCGGGTAGCCGTTCCTGGTTTCCCGGCTGCTTGCCTATCCTTCTATTGTGCACTATCTTAGTGCTGAAGTGGCTGCTACCATGCAGCTACCGGAAGGTATGCCTGAAGCTGTATTTAAAGATATGCTGGTGCTGGAGCTGGCAAGCGTGCTGGCCGGCCCAAGCGTGGGCCAGTTCTTTGCCGAGCTGGGTGCCCGGGTAATAAAAATAGAGAATGCCGCAACCCAGGGCGATGTAACGCGCAGCTGGAAGTTGAAGACCGAAGATCCGGAAACCAATGTGCCCGCCTACTTTTCGGCGGTAAACTGGGGCAAAACGTCATTGCCGCTGGATTTGACAAAGGCCGGCGATCTGCAGCAGCTTTATACGTTAGCCGCCCAGGCCGACGTTGTAATTGCCAGCTACAAGCCCGGCGATGCCGAAAAACTGAAAGTAGACTTTGCGAGTCTGCAGAAAATAAATCCCCGCATCATATACGGCCATATTACAGGGTATGGGCCGGCAGATGCACGCGCCGGCTATGATGCTGTGGTACAGGCCGAGAGTGGGTTTATGTACCTGAACGGGCAAGCGGATGGCCCGCCCACCAAAATGCCCGTAGCGCTGGTGGATGTGCTGACAGCTCATCAGTTAAAAGAAGGGCTGCTGGTGGCGCTGCTGCAACGTGCGCGCACCGGCCAGGGGCAATTGGTGCAGGTCTCGCTGCTGGAATCTGCTGTGTCGGCGCTTAGCAACCAGGGAACCGCCTACCTAGTAGCAGGCCAAAATCCGCAGCGCATGGGTTCCGAGCACCCTACTATTGTGCCTTATGGCAGCGTTTATACTTCCAAAGATCAGAAACAGCTGGTGTTGGCCGTTGGCGACGATCGGCAGTTCCGGCGGCTTTGCCAGGTGTTGGGCGCCCCGGATTTTGCCGAAGATCCAAAGTATAGCACCAACTATTACCGGGTGCAGCACCGACAGGAGGTAAACGCGCAGCTTTGTAGGCTGATCGCACAACAGGAACGGGAAACGTTGCTGCAGGCCTTGCACCGGCAACATGTGCCCGCCGGAGCAGTAAATGCGGTGGCAGAGGTTTTTGCGCTGCCACAGGCGCAGCACATGCTGCTGCACGCGGCAGGGGCAAAGCCCGGCATCCGGCAGGTAGCTTTTAAATTAGCCGAGCAGAACCTTTCTTCCTTGAGTCCGCCCCCGGTTTATACAGCGCCGGAATAGTATGCAGCAAAAGCAAAATAGTATGCCAGAGCGCGCTAAAGGACATTATCGGGGCACGCAGAAACAAAGTATAACGTTAAAGGGTAAATATAGCTGAGTACCTATTTGACACCCAAGCACTACTATGGAAGATAAATTAGATGATATAATCAACGGACTTCACCAGAAGTCGAAGACCAAGCAGGCCATTTACCGCAATACCCTGCAAACATTCGACCGCATGAAAACGATCTCGCAGGAACTGGTAAGCGAGCTGACCGAACGCATAACCAAGCAGGATGCGGAGGTGGTGATCGAATACCGCAATGTGAGCGAGCACGAATTTCAGATCAAGTTTTCCGGCGACCTGCTGGTGTTTGTCATGCACTCCAATATCATCACCTTTCCGGACGACTACGAGATCATGCGCAGCGATTACGTGGAGGAAGATTTCCGGCGCCGCTTCTTTGGTCACATCATGGCGTATAATTTTATGGCCGATACCATCAAGTATAACCGCCTCGATGACCCGGGCTATCTGGTGGGGCGTATGCTCATCAACATCGAAAATCACTTTTGCATTGAAGGCGTAAAGCAGCTCGACCTGCCAACCGAGCAGATCGCTGATATTGCCAATAACGTGATCAGCGACAAGCGGCTGCGGATTATTGTGGAGAGTGCCATGATCGCGGCGGTAAACAACGACCTAATGGGCCAGGATGTTACCGACATTGAGCGCATCACCCTGAAGCAAAAACTTGAGAACACGCACCTTACCAAACCGCGCAAGCTCGGTTTCCAGATCGCCCACGAACTCACCAATTAGCAGCAGGTATAAACCGGCGCTAATAAAAAGCCCTGGCTGTTACACACAGCCAGGGCTTTTTATTATGGAGGAGCTTAGGAGGCCGGCACCAGCTCTTCTCGGAGCTTTTCTATGGCTGTTTTCAGCTGCGGCAGGCTGTGCAGCAGTTCGTCAAAGCTGTTGATATAGAAATACTGGCTCTGGTAGGTTTCTTTGATGTAGGAGGTTTCGAGGATATGCTGCACATCAAAGCCATGTTTCACGCTTTCCGGCGATACCGACAAATTACTTTCCCCGACTGACGACAGAATGCCCGCGCCGTAAATGCGCACATCACCCTCAGGGCGCTTAAACAGGCCAAACTCGATGGTATACCAGTAAATGCGCGTCAGCCGGTCCACAATTTCGGGGCGGTCTACGTGCTCCAGCGCTAGCTGCGACAGCTCGGCCAGAAACTGGCAGTATACCGGAATAGTGAGCAGCGGCACATGCCCGAACACATCATGAAACATATCGGGCTCCTCGAGGTAATCGAGCTGCTCCATTCTGCGGATCCATACCGTAGCCGGAAATTTCTTGTTGGCAATCAGGCCGAAAAACAAGGCATCGTCTACAATGCCGGGTGCGGCAACTACTTCAAAACCTGTCAGAGGCTTCAGGCGGGCATTTACTTCGTTAAAATCCGGGATCTGGTCCGGCTTGAAATTAACTTTCTGAAGGCCCTCGAAGAATTCAGGAATAGCTTTGGAAGGCAGGTTCTCGAACTGGCGCTTGTAGAGGATCTTCCATACCTGGTGGTTTTCTTCTGTATAGCTGTCGTAGTTCTGTGTCAGGTTCATGGGGTATAAGTTAAAATGATAAATCGGTAGAAATAAAAAAAGCAGGGCCTGAGCCGCTGCGTTGGCAGGTTCACCTGTAGGGGCAGCGTTGTGGCGCTAGCCGTTATACTTTAAATTCTGGAGGTGATTGCCTTAGCAGGAGCGGTAATAGCCATAATAATAGCGATAATAGCTATAAAGGCGCAGGCAATAAGAATAGGCAGCAGCAAGCATTCCCAAACCAGATTGGGCTGGCAGAGAAAGTGGGTTTGCTATGGGCGCTGCGTGTTGCATGGGTTACTATGTGGTGCAATGTTACAAAGTTTTGAGTTAAACGCAAGAACGGGAGCGGGGTTTTCCTGTTTTTAGCGCAACGTATAGCTGGCTGCCCACAAATTACCGGTGGCCGGAAAGTTGCCGAATTACTGCCGCAGCAAAGTAGCCCTGCAAACCAACAGGTGCTTCTGGCTTTTTCGCATCCGGAAGTAAATTTATTTATAATTATTTCATTATCAAGGTGTTTTGATGCGGCATAGTAGGATGGTTCTCGTATACTAGTAGCAAAACGGAAGTTTTCAGGTAAGGCAACAGGTATGCGTATCGCTGATTCTTTTCTGGCACAAAAAATCCTTTTAAGGTATTTTAATCCGCGGCCCTATTCGCTGGCCCTTTCCGCCATACTGTTATTGGCATCGGTCCATTTTTCTGTTTCCGAAGCCAAACCGAAAGGCTTACGCACTAAAAACGTGATCATCGTGGTGATAGACGGCCCCCGGTATTCTGAAACGTGGGGCACCGTGCCAGGCCATATTCCTGATATGGCTAAGATGCGGCGAAGAGGTGTTTTCTTTAATAATTTTCTCAATGATGCATATACCTATACCAATTCGGGCCACACAGCCATTACTACGGGTATAAACCAACCCATCGATAACTATGGGCATGAGCTCCCGGCAAATCCATCTATTTTCCAGCTGTGGTTAAAAAGCAGCGGAAAACCGGCCACGGCCGCCTGGATCATTACCAGCAAGGACAAGCTGAACATACTGGGTAACACCCTGCAGCCCCAATGGCAAAATCAGTACTTACCCTCCCTGAACTGTGGCGTGAACGGCCCCGGTACCGGCTACCGCGCTGATTCGCTCACGCTGATGGTAGTAAAGCAGACGCTGGCCCGGGACAAGCCGAACCTGATGCTCATCAATCTCATGGAGCCTGATGGCTATGCCCATGCGGGCAACTGGAACTTCTATATCCGGGGCATTACCCGGGATGACAGGTATGTGAAACAACTGTGGGATTATCTGCAAAAAGATAAGCACTATAAAAAAAACACCACGCTGCTGGTCTTAAACGATCATGGCCGGCACCTGGACGGTATTGACGGGGGCTGGACCGAACATGGCGATAGCTGCGAAGGCTGCCAGCATATTAGTTTATTGGCCTTAGGTCCTGATTTTAAAAAAGGACCTATAGTAGCTACCCGCTATACTTTGGTAGATGTTGCGCCTACTGTGGCCAAACTGCTGCGGTTTAACTTTGAGCAGGCACAGGGGCATGTGATCACGGATCTGTTCCCGAAGAAAAAGCTAAAGCAACTGAACCTGTAAGTATACGGGGCCTCGCTCTCTTGTTGCATAGCAAGCATAAAAGGGCCTGGGTTAATAAAAGAAAGCCGCCCCACACCCTGACGCTCCGGCCTATGTAAGGCTTGCAGCCTTTTTGCGGCGCTATACTTCTTAAGGATGGACCTGTCGTGTTCCGGTGGGTTTGTTTTGAACATCGGAGCGGACCCAACGCAGCCTTATACTTTAAAGATGTCGAAAAAAAGCCTGGCAGGCATGATGCTAGGTGTTGTAGTCTGCCATTTCAATTTACTTTTCATTGGTTGCCCGCCACTTCAGGCCCAGGCTCCCATCCCGTATACCCAATCCTTACCCGCCCAGCCCGAGGAGAACCCGCTTTTTGCAAGCGACGATGTGTTTGAGTTTAAGCTCGCCTTCAATTACAAAGAGTTAATGAATGACAGGGGGGAGAAGCGGGGCTATCACAAAGCCACCCTCACTTACCCCGACAAATCTGGCGCCCCCATACAGGTTAATCTGAAGGTGATGGCCCGCGGAAACCGCCGCCGTAATCCGGCCGTGTGCCGGTTTCCGCCGCTCATGCTTAACTTTTCCCGTAAATCCACCCCGCACACTGTATTTGAGAAAGTGAATAAGCTAAAGCTGGTGACACACTGCATTGGCGAAGACCTGATAATCCGGGAATACCTGGTGTACAAACTATACAACATTGTAGATGAAAGGAGCTTCCGGGTCAGGCTTTGCCAGATAGCCTATACGGACATGAAGGGCCGGCGAAATCCTGAAACGCGCTATGGCTTCCTGATCGAGGATGATAAAGAGATGGCTAAACGGAACCAGGGAAAGCTGATCCCTAAAGCGCGCGTGGTCCGGATGGACCGCACCGATGCCTATACCATGGCCAAGTTAGCCTTGTTTCAGTACATGATCGGCAACACCGACTGGTCGGTGCCTTTCCGGCATAACATCAAGCTTATTAGCCCGGACACGATTGTGGCTCCTTTTCCGGTGCCCTATGATTTTGATTATGCCGGCATAGTAGGTGCGCCTTATGCGTTGCCGCCTCCTGAGTTGGGCATCAAGTCTGCCCGGCAGCGGCTGTACCGGGGGTACAGCTTTTCAGATAAAACGTACCGGGAGGTCATTAACTTTTTTAACATTCATCGCGCCGACATTTATAAAGTATATACCGGCTGTGATCTGCTGGATAAAAAGTACCGGAAGCAAACGGTGGCTTACCTGGATGATTTTTACAAAACGATCAATAACCCGAAAGCTTTCCGCAACAGCATTGTGAAAGTAGGTCAGCGGAACCAGGAAAAGTATGTGGTAGTGACAGGATTAGAAAAAGAATAGTAGCTAGGGAGAAGTATACCTTGGCGAAAGGAGTACGGCCAGGTTAAAGTATAAAGGCAGCCCGCGGGCTACCTTTATACTTTAATTAAGTAGTTACCAGATGGCTACATCAGCTCCGCTAGTTCCAGCCAGCGGAATTCCTTTTCTTCTAGCGCCTCGTTTATACGTTCCAGTTCAGTGGCCCAGGCGGTTAGCTGGGCATGGTCGGTGGTGGTGCCGGCACTCATGGTAGCGGTGAGTGCGGTTTTGCGGCTCTCGAGCTGCGCTATCTCTTTTTCGAGCTGCTCATACTCTTTTTTCTCCGCATAATTTGCCTTGCGTTTGCTGCCGGGCTGTTCTGCTTTTGAGGCTACGACGGGAGCCGCCAGGGCGGCCTGCCTGCTGTCTTCCTGCTCCTGTTTGTCCTGCTCTTTCAGCCATTCGCGGTAATCGGTGTAGTTGCCGGCAAAGTTGCGGATCTTTCCCTCGCCTTCGAACACAAACAAATGCTCCACCAGCCGGTCCATAAAATAACGGTCGTGGCTCACGATGAGCAGGCAGCCGCCAAAGTTTAGCAGGAAATCTTCCAGGATGTTGAGCGTGATGATGTCCAGGTCGTTGGTGGGCTCATCAAGGATCAGGAAGTTGGGGTTCTTGATGAGCACGCGCAAAAGCTGCAGGCGGCGCTTTTCGCCCCCACTCAGTTTGCTCACGAACGTATACTGCTGCGGAGGGGCAAACTGGAAGTGCTGCAGAAACTGGCTGGCCGTGATCACCTCGCCGTTGGCCATTTCCACCACCTCGGCAATCTCCTTCACAATATCGATCACGCGCTGGTCGTCGCGGAAGGTGAGCTCGTCCTGGGTGTAGTAGCCGAACACCGTGGTCTGGCCCGCATCGATGATGCCGGCATCCGGCAGCAGCTTGCCCGTCAGCATGTTGAGGAACGTGGATTTGCCGGCGCCATTCGGGCCTACCACACCAATGCGGTCTTTTTTCTTGAACACGTAGGTGAAGTTGTCCACGATCTTCTTGTCGCCAAACGACTTGGAGATATTATCGACCTCGATGATCTTGCCACCCTGGCGCGTTGTTTTTACCGACAGCTCCAGCGCCGGGCCGGATACTTTTTTGGCTGCTTTTTCCTTCAGCTCCTCAAAGGCATCTACCCTATACTTGGCTTTGGTGCCGCGGGCTTTGGGCTGCCGCCTGATCCAGTCCAGCTCTTTGCGCATTAGGTTGCGGGCCTTTTCTGTTTCCGCAGCCGACATTTCTTCGCGCTCGGCCTTCTTTTCTATAAAATAGCTGTAGTTGCCTTTGTAGGAGTAGAGCTCGCCGTTGTCCAGTTCCACGATCTCATTGGCAACCTTATCCAGGAAATAGCGGTCGTGCGTTACCATCAAAAGCGTGGTGTTCTGGGTAGAGAGCAGGTTTTCCAGCCACTCAATGGTGTCCAGGTCCAGGTGGTTGGTCGGCTCATCCAGAATAAGCATATTGGGTTCCTCTATCAGCACGCGGGCCATGGCCACACGTTTGCGCTGCCCGCCCGAAAGGTGTTTTATCTGAGTGTCGAGGTTGTGGATGCCCAGTTTGGAGAGGATCTGCTTGACCTTTACTTCAAAGTCCCAGGCTTGCAGCTCATCGATCCGCTCCATGAGCTGCTGCATTTTTTCAGCGCTGGTATTGGGGTTTTCGAGGGCCGCCTCATACGTGCGGATCAGTTCCACCACTTCGTTCTGGGTCGAGAAAATGGTTTGCTGTACGGTGAGCTCCTCGTTAAACTCGGGGTTCTGGCCCAAAAAGCCGATCGATACTTCTTTGCGGGTACTGACACTGCCTTCGTCGGGGGGGAGTTTGCCTGCCAGTACATTGAGTAAGGTGGTTTTGCCCGAGCCGTTCACGCCAACCAGCACAATGCGTTGTCCCTGGCTGATGCCAAAATTCAGGTTCTTAAAGAGCCAGCGATCGCCGAAGCTTTTGGATATATTTTCTGCTGATAGATAATTCATAACGCAAATTTAGCTAATTCTGCGCTTAAGCAGCGTAAAATAAAAGCAGGCCGGCCAGATGGCCAGCCTGCTGCTGTTTATCCTTGTTTGTATGCAGGTAGTGCTTACGGCATGTTGCGGTGTTCGGGATGGGCTTTGGTGTACGAAGTACTTGGTACGCGGTGTGTTGTAAGCGAAGCAAGTATCGAGAAAACACCTCCTACCAGGTGCGGTATATAGACGTCATCTGCAAAGTTAAACATCCACGGGGTGAGCGCCAGGACTACGCCAAGGCCAAAATCAATCATCAGGTGCGACTGCATCGGGATCTTTTTGATCAGACCCAGCTCGTAATTAGTAAACACAGATTGCGCCAGTGTTATAACGCCTGCTATCACAATCGTCCAGGTGGCCGTAGTATTATCTGAAAAGTTAAATAGCCATGGCGCCAGCACAAACACAAGGCCAACGACATAGTCTACTATGCCATGAAAACGGGTTGGGATAAATCGCATATCTTTCCTCCTTTCTTGATGGTTACAGCTGTTTTATACGAGCTGCCTGGAAAAGAGTAAAAGGGTAAGTTATACTTCCTGTGTTCTATTCAGAGACTACGACGGTGCGTGCTATGTAGTCGTGCAGCATCTGGTTACGGCGCGTCGACAGGATCAGCAGGAACCCCATGCCGGCCGGCAGGGCCGAAATTATTTTAGAGAAATAGCGCAGGTTTGCCTGTGCAAACGTGATGCGTTTGCCCCGCACATCGGTTACTTTTAGCCCAAGCGTAAATTTGCCCACAGTGGCCTGCTTTGGAGAAGATTCCAGCAAGGTATAGTAGAGCCAGTGCAGCACAGGGAAGTAGCTGTTGAGAAACAGCATTTTGCCCACCAGCAGCAATTTGAGTAGGCTAAAATCGTTTTCCAGCAACAGATCTTTCCAGGTATATGTGTGGTCGGGCGTCCGGATAGTAGAATAGAGCACGATCGTATACCAGAAAACCAGCAGGGTGGTATCAACCAAACTGGCGACGAAACGGTTTGCCAGGCTGCCGTAAAGCGAGGTACGCTTTAAGGTGGTGGGAGTCAGAATAGTGGAAGCCGTGTGCATAAGGGATTCAGTTAAGGTTGAAACAGATGGAAGCAGACTTTAATAGGAAATTTGTTACGACCGTGGACTGACCTGGCGGATCCGTCAGAGGTGCTAATGCTTTGCCCTTTAGGTCATTAAATATAAGTAATAGATTAAAAACAACAAATTATTTAACTAAAATAATATTAAGGGTAAAACAAGTATGAAAAAGTTATTTCAGAATTAAACTTTATAAGGCTGATTAAAATTCAACTGCCTGGCCAAAGCCGGGTAAAAGGATATTTAAATTAAGTGAATGAAGGTTATTCCCTTTTACATAACTTCGCTGCTGATGGTACAAGATTTAACATACCGGCCGATAGGCATTTTTGATAGCGGGATCGGGGGGCTTACCGTAGCCAAAGCGATCATGCATGTGCTGCCACATGAGCGCATCATTTACTTTGGCGACACAGCCCACCTGCCGTATGGCGATAAGTCGACAGCGGCTATACAGGCATACGCAGTTAAAATATGCGACCTGTTGATCCGGCAGCAGTGTAAGGTGATCCTGATTGCCTGTAACTCGGCCTCGGCGGCAGCTTATGAACTGGTGAAGGAGTATGTGGGCAGCAAGGCAAAGGTGCTCAACGTGATCGACCCCACGGTAAGTTACATCAGCCAAACTTATCCGGGGAAAACGATCGGGCTTATCGGCACCAAGCAGACGATCAACTCCAATGTATACAAAAAGAAGGTAGACGAGCTGGACAAAGAGATTACCCTGAAGTCGCTGGCGACACCGCTTCTGGCTGACATGATCGAAGAAGGCTTTTATAACGACTCTATTTCAGAGAGCGTCATCCATGCTTACCTCTCCAACCCTGAGCTTCAGCACATACAGGCGCTTATACTTGGCTGCACCCATTACCCACTTATTAAAAAGCAGATCGAAAAATACTACAAGGGGAATGTGGATGTGCTGGACGCCAGCCAGATTGTAGCCCAAAATGTAAAGGCCTTTCTGGAAGAACATCATTTGGCATCGGACAAACTGGTGGGCGATCACAAATTTTACGTTTCGGACTTTACCCGTTCCTTCGAGGAAAGTACCCGCATCTTCTTTAAACGCCAGGTGCACCTGGAGCATTACCCCTTGTGGGAGTAGTATGAGTTAGAAAGTTAGAGAGTTTGATGGGAAGCTATGAAATACAGCTATACGTTACTTTTATGTCTGTTCGCATTCTCTTGTAGCCAGGTACAGCAAGAAGAAAAGCTGGTTGAAATTCCGTTTACGCAGGATGATCTTACTCAAATCTATAGTTTAGCTTTCGACTCTTTGCTGGGGCCTTCTGAGAATTGGTTAGGTGCGGAGCCATTGATGGTGAACGATAGTATAGTTGTTGAAGTGATTTTTAATCATGAAGGCGGAACAGATACTTTTGGTAAGCAACTTCTATCTGAAGAAAGATACTATGGCAATGGTGATAAGCTTTTGAAAAAGTATAAGGGGTTTGACCTGGAGCAATTTAAATTGATTATTGCTGATAGTGCAGTAAAATGGCAAAAGTATAAAGGTTCGAACTGGGTTAAGTCTGTATACAAATACAAACCTCTGTTCATTAAAAAGCCAACCGGTTCTTATAATAGGAAGAAACCTTTAGCTGTAGTGAGTATGAAAAAGGTCTCATTTGATAAGGCTGCCAACTTTGCCATTATTGTAATTAGCTACTTTATAGGTCCGGATTGGGGAACCGAAAAAGCTTATTTTCTGAAGAAGGAAGATCATGTATGGAAAATAGTTGGGCAAAATCTCTTGTCAATTTCATAGGGAATGAAGTCGTTGACGGGATGAAATTATTTGACCTATAGGAACACGAGCATCTTCAAATCTCCTCATCTCCACATTTTCAAATGAAACCCCTACCTTTGCCTTAAACCAACCCACCCGCTTATGCTTGCTTTTGTGCTGACACTTGTACTCTTGCTCGGGATCGTGATCGTGCTGGCGTATGCGGAGCGGAAAGTGGCAGCTTTTATGCAGGACCGCCTGGGGCCAACCGAGGCCGGCCCGTATGGTTCGCTGCAAGCGGTGCTGGACGTGCTCAAGCTGCTCCAGAAAGAAGACATTGTGCCCGCCGCTGCCGATAAAAATCTTTTCAAACTTGCCCCTGTACTTATCTTCGCCGCTGTTTTCGCGGGCTTTGCCGTCATCCCGTTCACGCCTTCGCTGGTGCCGGCCGGTATTGGCATTGGCGTATTTTATTTGCTTGCCATAATCTCGCTCGATGTGGTGGGCTTGCTAATGGCGGGCTGGGGTTCTAATAACAAGTATGCCATGCTGGGCGCGATGCGCTCGGTGGCCCAGATCGTGTCGTATGAGGTACCGGCGGGGCTGGCCATACTTTCGGCGGTGATGATCTGCCAGTCGCTGGATTTCCAGGAGATCAGTTACCAGCAGGGGGCGCTCATAAACCAATTTCCGGGGCAGGAATATGAAATGAACTGGCTCTTTGGCATCAAAGCCCTGGGTATAAACACCACCTTGGTTGGCGGCATCACGACCTGGAACATTTTCCGGGCACCCTTGCTGCTGGTTTCGTTTGTGATCTACTTTATTGCCTCGCTGGCCGAGAGCAACCGCGCGCCTTTCGATATTCCGGAGGCAGAATCGGAGTTGGTAGCAGGATTTCACGTAGAATACTCGGGCTTCCGGTTTGCCGTGCTGTTTCTGGCTGAGTATAGTATGATGGTGCTGGTAAGCCTGGTAGCCGTTGTGCTTTTCCTGGGTAGCTGGAATACGCCGCTGCCGAACATTGGCCCTGTGAGCCTGGCTTACTGGACCTCGGGCACGGTAGGGGAATGGTCAAGTATACTTTGGGGCGGCTTCTGGCTGCTGAGCAAAACCTTTGTGCTGCTGTTTCTGCAGCTGCAGATCCGCTGGACGTATCCGCGCCTGCGCGTGGACCAGCTCATGCACCTGTGCTGGAAAGTGCTCACGCCCCTGGCGCTGGCTGTCGTGTTAGGTGCCGGCATCTGGCGGCTGTTAATGGTTTGATTTTAGACGTAAGACATTAGACATAAGACGCAAGACATACGATAATAGTATTCCTCACATCGGAGGGGAGATAGGGTTATAAGAAAGTCTTATGTCCTGTGTCTTGTGTCAAACTAAGTATGGAGCAAAAAGCCATAAAACATACATCCGGATTCTGGTTTGCAATCAAGTCGCTGCTGAGCGGGCTTGCTCTGACGTGGCGCCATTTCCGGAAAGCCCGTAACCGACGCACTCCCGAGTATGTGACGGACGATAACTACTTTAAGCAGCCCGATGGACTAGTGACACTAACCTACCCGTACGAGGCTCTGCCTGTTCCGGATAACGGCCGCTACCGCCTGCACAACGAGATAGACGATTGCATTGTATGCGACCTCTGCGCCAAGATCTGTCCGGTAAACTGCATTACCATCGAGTCTGTGAAAGCGACGGAAGAGATTGGCACCACGTCCGACGGGACTAAAAAGCGCCTGTATGCGCCTGTATTCGATATCGACCTGGCGCAATGCTGCTACTGTGGCTTGTGCACCACCGTGTGCCCTACTGACTGCCTGACTATGACGCCGGTGTATGATTTTGCGGAAGTAGACATCAAAAACATGGTTTACCACTTTACCGACCTCACGCCGGAACAGGCCGAAGAAAAGAAGCAGCTGCTGGCCAGGCAGCAGGAAGAAATGGCGGCTGCCAAAGCTGTGGCACTGGCAGCAAGAAAACAGGGGTGATAGATTCTTAAAATTATGCCTCTAAATCATACATCAAAATTCTCAGAGCTAACAGATGCACAATTTTGTCTAATAGGTAAAATTGTAGTTGAATTTTCTAATATAGAGTATTTACTAGGAGAGATTTTAGGGAGATTGTTACTGACACCACCATTCCTAAGCTTAACATTTACAGAAAGCTTTACAGCAAATAAACTACAAGATGCAATTTCAAATGCATTAGATCTTCATGCCAGAAGATACAAGTATAAGCTTATATCAAAGGAGGTAGTAGATAGAATTAAGTCTATAAATAGCAGAGTTAAAGGTGCCAGGGGAAAAAGAAATCAATTTGCACATTTTTGCTGGATGAGATCAACCGATGATGAGCTATTTGGAGTCAAATTTTCAGGTCGAATACCAATCACTGACCAGAAGAATAAGGATAGTCTTAAAGTAACAATAAGGCAGCTTGATTTTCTATACAAAGAATGCTACTCAATTGTAGAAGAATTATCAAAGATAGCGGGTGAATTGCCTATTAGTGAGGAAAGTAGCCTATTTAAAGATATTTGATTAGTGGCTCTTTTGATTACTGATATACTGATAACGCTGCAGCAGTAATTATTGATAATTGCTATAAGGGCTCAGGCAGACGCTATCGCCAGAAGACGAACAATTAATAACTAACAACACAACCGTGCTTTTCTACCTCTTTGCCATACTAGCCGTCGTTTCAGGAGCCTACATGGTGCTGACGCGTAACCTGCTGTATGCCGGTTTTTCGCTGCTGATCACGCTGCTAAGTATAGCCGGCATTTACGTGCTGCTGTTCGCCGATTTTATTGCCGTTACCCAACTGATGGTGTATGTGGGCGGGGTGCTGGTGCTTATCCTTTTCGGCATCATGCTCAGCAGCCGGGTGCGGGATAAGTCGGTGCGCTCTGAGAACGGCAATATTGTTTGGGGAGGGCTGGTGTCCGGACTTATACTTGTGGGCTTGAGTTATGCGATCCGGAGGGCAAACATCAGTTCGCTACCGTGGCTGCAAACAACCGAGATGGATGTGCTGGGCAACCAGAAAAGTACCGTTCAAACTATAGGCATCAAGCTGATGACCGATGTAGTGCTGCCTTTTGAACTGGCTTCCCTGCTGCTGCTGATCGCACTGATGGGGGCCGCGTACATTGCCACCGATAAACCCAAAGTATAAGTATGGAACAGATTCCGCTGGAACATATTCTTTTACTGAGCGCTGTGATTTTCAGCCTCGGCATCCTGGCCGTGATCACCAAACGCCATGCCGTGGTAGTGCTGATGGGTATTGAGCTGATCTTTAATGCCGCTAACCTCAACCTGGTAGCGTTTAGCCGTTACGACCCGTCGCTGATGCAGGGGCAACTGTTTGCCTTGTTCGTGATTGTGGTGGCCGCCGCCGAAGCTGCCGTGGCGCTGGCCATTGTGCTGCGCGTGTACCAGTATTTTAAAACCGCCAACCTGAGCGAGATTGCCACTGTGGATAAGTAGCAAGTAGCAGATCAAACCACTCCTGTCCCGCCTTATCCGAGGAGGAGCAGGGTGGACCCACACCAGCGCAATCAAAGCCAAAACTATAGGTATTAAATTTAGCCAATATACGTACCTTTGGGGCGCCGAAAAGGCAATCACCTGAAACCGACGCGATACTTTGGAGCTGACCTCACTTTTAAAGCCTCTGGCCGCTACCTCTCAGACGGATCTTGCGTTGGTGGTGCTATTGCTGCCGCTGTTGGCTTTTATGCTGCTGTTCTTCTTCGGTAAGCGCCTCCCGCGCCAGGGCGACTGGCTGGCCATTGGCCTATCAGCAATAACGCTTGCGTTGTCAGTCTGGTTGTTTACGCAAACCTGGCATACCGCTACTTTTCATACCCGCACCACCTGGTTCAGCCTTCCCGGTGGAACGATGGCCCCCTTCACTGCAGGCATCCTGCTCGACAACCTCACCGTGCTGATGCTGGTGCTGGTTACTTTCATTTCCACGCTGGTGCAGCTCTTTTCGGTGGGCTACATGCACGGCGGCAAAGGCTACAGCCGCTACTTTGCTTACCTGGGCCTTTTTACGTTCAGCATGCTGGGCATTGTGCTGGTCGATAACCTGCTGCTGCTTTTCATGTTCTGGGAACTGGTAGGCTTCTCCTCGTACCTGCTTATCGGCTTCTGGTTCGAGAGGCCGGCAGCGGTAGCGGCGAATAAAAAAGCTTTTCTGGTGAACAGGGTAGGAGATATGGGGCTGCTGCTGGGGCTGTTTGCTTTTTATACTTTCTTCCGCACCTTCGACCTGGAAGCGCTGCGTACCCTGGTGAGCAGCGGCAGCTGGCTACAGGGCGAGTTTACTGTTTCCTATACTTTACACGGCCATGCCTGGCTGGTGGAAGCCAGTCCGCTGTTCCTGACGCTGGCCGGCCTGGGACTTTTTATGGGCTGCGTGGGCAAGTCGGCACAGTTTCCGTTGCAGGTGTGGCTGCCCGATGCCATGCAGGGCCCTACACCGGTTTCCTCGCTCATCCATGCGGCAACCATGGTAGCGGCAGGCGTATACCTGCTGGCACGCTGCTACGCTTTTTTTACCCCGGTTGCCCTAACCGTTATAGCGGTTGTGGGCGCTACCACAGCCCTGATCGGTGCTATCGCCGCGCTCACGCAATACGACATCAAAGCCGTACTGGCCTTTTCGACTATTTCGCAGCTTGGGTATATGGTAATGGGTATGGGCACAGGCGGGCACGATGCAGCGCTTTTTCATCTTACCACCCATGCTTTTTTTAAAGCAGCGCTCTTTCTCAATGCCGGTATCATTATCCATGCTATGCACCGGGGCATGCACCACCTGTCACTTACAGAAAACCTGGACCCGCAGGACATCCGCAACATGGGTGGCCTGCGCAAGGTAATGCCGCTCACATTTTATACGTATCTGCTGGCGGCGGCGGCGCTGGCCGGGCTTCCGCTGTTTTCGGGCTTCCTTTCTAAAGATGCCATCCTGGCGGGCAGCTGGGCGTGGGCACAAACCATGGGCGGCGGTTTATACTTTATAGTGCCGATCATCGGGTTTACGGTGGTGCTGCTCACAGCTTTTTACATGGCCCGGCACCTATGGTTCATTTTCTTTGGCAGCTTCCGGGCGCCTTTTGCGGTGCAGGCGCTCCGGCTTTCAGTGGGGCAGGAGGTAGAACGGGTAATGGCCCTGCCTGTCCTTTTGCTCGGCGCCTTATCGCTGGGGATCTTCTTTTCCCTTAACCCGCTTAGCTTCAGCAGCAGCTGGCTGCTGCAGGGCATAAGCCTGGAGGCCCTGACCACGCACAGCACCTTACTGGCTGAAAACCTGGTGCAGGCGGTGAGCGCCCGCGACGAGGCAAATCATACCCTGCATATTGTATTCGGCGTTCTGTCGGCGTTGTTGGCCCTGGCAGGTATCGGCATTGCCGTCAGCAGGTATAAAAACAAGCCGGCCGGCATGCTGCAGCACAGCCGCCCACACGGCGCGCTTGGCAATTTATCCTACCAGCAGCTATACTTTAACCAGGTATACCAGCGGGCTTTTGTACGGCCGGCGTTGTTGCTGGCCCGGGGCCTGTACCGGGTAGATAAGCGCGTGATCGATTATACCCTGAACTATGGCAGCAAATGGCTGGTGGTTTTTGCTAAAATAATGGCCTGGTTCGACCGCCTGGTAGTGGATGGCTTGGTGTGGCTGGTGGCAGCGCTCTCGCGGTTGGTAGGCGGGCTGGGCCGCAACCTGCAAAATGGCAAAGTGCAGAGCTACTATGCTTATTCTCTTTTCGGATTTATTTTGATTATACTATACATCGTCCTGTTTTGATGTTAATTTCGCAGGAAGCACAAAATAGAAACTTCTAACTCGTAACTCAGAATTCAGAACTCTTGACTGATTTTATACTTAGCAGCCTTATTTTTACGCCTTTGCTGGCCGCACTTGTGGTGCTGGTGTTGCCCATGCGCCTGCAACTGCCCATAAAAGCGGCGGCGCTGCTGGGTGCGCTGGCGCAGCTGGTGCTGGCTGTATTTTTATACTTCCGCTTTGATGGCGCGGCCTTAGCAAACGGGCAGCAGGGTTACCAGTTTGCGGAGAAGCTCCACTGGATCGGGTTTTCGCTTGGTACGCTGGGGCGGTTTCAGATCGATTATTTTGTGGGCGTGGATGGCATCAGCATCAGCATGGTGCTGCTCACAGGTATTGTTGGCGTGATCGGCGTTATCTCGTCCTGGAACATCAAAAAGAACATCAAAGGATATTTTCTGCTTTACCTGCTGCTGCTTACCAGCGTGATGGGCTGCTTTCTGGCGCTCGATTTCTTTTTGTTCTATCTCTTCTTTGAGTTCATGCTGCTGCCCATGTATTTCCTGATCGGCATCTGGGGCGGGCCAAAGCGTGAATATGCAGCCATCAAGTTCTTCATTTATACCCTGGTGGGCTCGCTGCTCATCCTGATCGTGATGATCGGGCTTTATACTTCGGTGATCGATCCGGTAGCTACCGCTACGCAACTAGGGCTGTTGCAGAAAGGCGTTGCTTCTGCAGATGCCATCAGGCAGGTGCAGCAGCTCCTGCAGCAAAATGCGATCAGCAGCGCCGACCTGGTGCGCACCTTCAGCATTCCGGCCATGATGGAGCCGGCCAACTTTATACCGGATAGTTTGCTGCATGTATTGTCGGGCGTACAGCTTTGGCACCTGCCGATCCGGTTTATCGCGTTCCTGCTGCTGTTTGCCGGCTTTGCCATCAAAGTGCCGTCGGTGCCGGTGCATACCTGGCTGCCCGATGCGCACGTGGAGGCGCCAACGCCCATTTCGGTGTTGCTGGCAGCCATACTTTTGAAAGTGGGCGGCTATGGCCTGATCCGGATCGTGTACCCGGTTTTTCCGGATGCGGGCGCTTACTTCGCCATACTTGTCGGGGGCCTGGGGGTGTTGTCCATCATCTATGGTGCCCTGAATGCGCTGGCCATGAACGACCTCAAAAAGCTGATCGCCTACTCGTCGGTGTCGCACATGGGTTTTGTGTTGCTGGGGCTTGCCTCGCTTACCACCGAGGGCGTGAACGGGGCTGTTTACATGATGTTCAGCCACGGCATTATTTCGGCCATGCTGTTCCTGCTGGTAGGGGTGATCTATGACCGAGCTCATAACCGGGCTATCCAGAACTTTCGGGGCCTTGCCCGGGTGATGCCGGCTTATACTACCTTTGTGGTGATCGCCTTTTTTGCGTCGCTGGGGTTGCCGGGTTTTTCGGGTTTCATTTCCGAATTACTGGTGCTGATGGGCGGCTTTAGTGCGCCGGAAGCTAACGGCCTGTTGCCGCGCTGGCTTACGGTTGTAGCCGTGTTAGGCCTGCTGCTGGCAGCGGCCTACTACCTGTGGGCCTTGCAGCGCATGTTCTTTGGCAAGTTTTGGATCTTTCCGGAGCTTCGGCAGAAAGCAAAGATTACGGACCTCAGTTTCAGGGAATACCTGATGCTGGTGCCGCTTGCCTTGCTGGCCCTGCTCTTTGGCATTTTCCCAAATCTGCTCCTCAATAAGATCAGTGTGGCCGTGAACGGGATAACAGAACTGGTGCTGCAAAACGGGCAGGAGCAGCTGCATATGGTGCTGTCAACTTTGGTTAAATAACCAAAGAGCACTTCAAAAAGGCTCTTTCGGATTTGCAATCCGAAAGTATCGCTGGCGCGGATTTGTAATCCGTCTTGCAACAGCAGTAGCTAATGCATGTCAAGCGGACAGCAATTCCGCCTTTACCATAGTAACGGATTATAAATCCGGAGCAGCACAAGGGAGTAGTAATTGCTCCTGAAAGCTGAAATTTATACTTGCATAAACGAATACGTGAACGAACAGGCAGCTACTTTATCCCAGACCATTGATGCCATCAGCGCGGGGGCCGGCACGCTGCTGCCCGAGTTGCTGCTGACTTTTTTCTTCCTGCTGCTGGTTATCCTCGGCCTGTTCCGCTCGCCTGTGCTGCGGCCCATGCTGCCCTGGCTTGCCCTTTCGGGCCTGTTTGCAGCGTTGCTGGTGCAGTTATACGGCGGGTATACGGCAGGTAACAGTACTTTTCTGAACCTGCTGCGCGCCGATGGGCTGGCACAGTATGGCGGCGTGCTTTTTTGTGCAGCCGGTATTTTTACGGTGTTGCTCTCGCTGCAGAACCGGGCGCTGGAGCAGCTCCAACAGGGGCGCGGCGAATATTATGCCCTCATCCTGCTGCTGGTGATGGGCCTACACCTGATGGCCAAATCCGTGAACCTGCTGATGGTGTTCCTGGCCATCGAGATCGTTTCTATCGCCTCCTACATCTTGACGCTTACTTTAAAAGAAGAAAAACGGGCTGTAGAGGCCGGTCTGAAGTATGTGCTGTACGGAACGCTGTCGGCTGGTGTGATGCTGTACGGCATGTCGTTCTTTTACGGGCTGACGGGCAACCTGCAGTATACATCCGAAAGCTTTGGGCTGGCGCTATTGCAGGCCGACACGCTGCTGGTAACCGTAGCGGCTATACTTGTGTTTGCCGGCTTTTTCTTTAAGATATCGGCTGCGCCGTTTCATTTCTGGGCGCCTGATGTATACCAGGGGGCGCCTATGCCGGTGGTGGCCTTGTTTTCTACAGGCCCTAAGATGGCCGGCATCCTGGTGATCCTGCGGTTTTTGCAGGCCTTTGCCGATCCGCTGGCCTTTGCCGATGTGCAGCTTTTCCTGGGTATTGCGGCCATGGTCACGTTGCTGGTGGGCAACCTGACGGCCTTGTGGCAGCAAACGCCCCGGCGCCTGCTGGCTTATTCCTCGGTGTCCCATGCAGGTTTTCTGCTGATGGGGCTGCTGGCGCTGGGCACGCCCTATACCGCAAGCGTGCTTTTTTACCTGACGGTGTTGCTGTTCATGAACTTCGGCATCTTCCTTTTCCTGCAGCTCTCGGAGGATGAATTCGGTGTAAATAAACTGGCAGATTTTGCCGGGCTTGGCCGCGCTTATCCGCTGCTGGGTGTGCTGGCGCTGGTGTTTGTGCTCTCGCTTACGGGGCTGCCGCCGCTGGCAGGGTTTGTAGGCAAGCTGCTTATTTTCAGTCATGTATGGGAGGCGTATACCGTAAGCGGCAATACCCTGCTGCTGGTGTTGCTGGTAGCGGGCGTGCTGCTTACGGGCGTAGCCTTATTTTACTATATCAAGATACCGTTCTACCTTTTCTTTAAAAGGAATCAAACTGAAGAAAATTTAGTTATTTCACTGTCTAGTATATTGCTGCTGGTATTGTTTGCCCTGCCGCTGCTGGTTTTGTTTTTTAAGCCCGACCTGCTGCTGACCTGGATTGAACAATTGCTGGCCCAGACATTATAACAGCATCCATGAGCGACTCAATTAAGCACGAATGTGGGATTGCCTTAATCAGGCTCCGGAAACCGATCAGCTATTACACAGAGAAATATGGCACGCCCATGTACGGCATCAACAAGCTGTACCTGCTCATGCAGAAGCAGCATAACCGGGGCCAGGACGGTGCGGGTGTTGCCAGCATAAAGATCGATGCCCTGCCCGGCATCGATTATATCAGCCGCTTCCGTTCGGTAAAAACCCGCGCCATCGACAGCATCTTTGGCAAGATCGGGGAGGAGTTCAAAAAGCTCCGTGAGCGCAACCCCGAATATGCACAGGACACGACCTGGATCTGGCAAAACATGCCGTTTCTGGGCGATGTATACCTGGGCCACCTGCGCTACGGCACCCACGGCGTAAACACCGTGGACAACTGCCACCCGATGGTGCGTGAAAACAACTGGCGCAGCCGCAGCCTGGCCGTGGCCGGTAACTTTAACATGACCAACGTGGACGAGCAGTTTCAGAAACTGATCGAACTGGGGCAGCACCCCAAGCATAAAACCGATACCACCACGGTGCTCGAGAAGATCGGCCACTTCCTTGATGAAGAAAACCAGAACCTCTTCGATTCTTACAAAGAAGATTTTACGAACAAGGAGATCACCAGCCTGATAGAAGAGAACCTGGATCTGCAGCGTGTGCTGAAGCGTGCCTGTAAAGATTTTGATGGTGGTTATGCCATGGCAGGCCTTACCGGCTACGGTGCCTCGTTTGTGGTGCGTGATCCGAACGGCATCCGCCCGGCTTATTACTATGTGGATGACGAAGTGGTGGTGATTGCCTCTGAGAAGCCGGCTATCAAAACGGCTTTTGATGTGGAGTACAGCGCTATCAAGGAAATCACCCCGGGGCATGCTCTGATCGTGGACAAAGCCGGCACACCAGCGCTGGTGGAAGTGATCGCCCCGCGCCAGAAACTCTCCTGTAGCTTTGAGCGCATCTATTTCTCCCGTGGCAATGACCCCGAGATATATGAGGAGCGCAAGAACATGGGCCGCCTACTTTGCCCGCAGATACTGGAAGCCATTGATTACGATCTCAAAAATACGGTGTTCTCTTATATCCCGAACACGGCCGAATCGTCGTGGCTGGGCATGATGAAGGGCATTGAAGATTACCTGCGCGGATATCGGAAGCAGGCTATCCTGAACCAGGACCTGACCGAAGAGCAGCTCGATGACATTCTGCAGTTCAAGCCACGTGCCGAAAAACTGGTGATCAAAGACGTAAAGCTGCGCACCTTTATCACCGATAACGACAGCCGCGATGACCTGGTGACGCACGTATACGATACCACTTACGAGGTAGTGAAGAAAGGTATTGATACGCTGGTGGTGCTGGATGACTCGATCGTGCGCGGCACGACGCTGGAGAAAAGCATTATCAAGATGCTCGATAAGCTGGAGCCTAAAAAGATTATCATCGTTTCCTGCGCGCCGCAGATTCGCTACCCCGACTGCTATGGTATCGACATGTCGCGCATGAAAGAGTTTGTGGCCTTCAGAGCGCTGCTTGGCTTGCTGAGCGACCGTGGATTGTCTAATAAAGTAGACGACGTGTATGACAAGTGCCTGGCGGCAGCAGGAACGCCGGCTTTCCAGCAAACCAACTTTGTGCAGGAACTATACGATCTGTTCACGCATTACGAGCTAGCCGATAAAGTGGCAGAGATCGTGAAAGCGCCCGAAGTAGCTGCCGACGTGCAGGTAATTTACCAGACCATAGAAGACCTTCACCAGGCTTGCCCTAACCACAAAGGCGACTGGTACTTTACAGGCAATTACCCGACACCGGGCGGAACCGGCGTTGTGAACCGTGCCTTTATGAACTTCATCGAAAATAAGGTAGGAAGAGCCTACTAAGTTATACTTCCTTCAAGTACCATAAGCGCCTGCCCATACTTCATGGGCAGGCGCTTTTTATTTATGGTTTCTCGGTAAGTATAGAAGTATAAGCAAGGGCTTGAAAGAGCGTATAAAGCTGAAGTAAAGTATAATGCGAGGGTAATCTCGTATAGGGAAGTTGTATGAAATAATTGTACTATATTATTGAATAATTTAAGTATGATTTGAACTTAAGCCTTAGATGTGGAGTTGCATCAGGTATAACTGCAAATATAAATAGTATAGGTTCTATTTGATAGGCTGCTAGTTAGGTCCTCCACATTTATGAAAACACATTGTAAGCGTGCCAGGCTGGTTTTCTCCTGCCTTCTGTTCTTTATTGTTTTAATTGTACTGGTTTTGCCCGGCAAGGCTGCTGCCCAGGTAAGTATGGGGCGTGATTTGCTGGAATACCACCAGAATTTTGATGAGCTGCCACGTACCGATACGGCCATCTGGGCAAGCGGTACTGCTTACCTGCCGGGCTGGTACGTGCAGCGCAGCATAGCTGGAACTGCCCTTATTGCCAACCCCGGTACTAGTAACTCGGGCGGCCTGTATAGTTATGGAGCTACCAACGGAGCCGACAGAGCGTTAGGCTCTATCAGCTCCCTGAAACTGGGCGAATTTGCCTGGGGGCTGCTGCTGCAGAATAATACCGGCGATACCATCCGCTCCCTGGACGTGAGCTTTTATGGCGAGCAGTGGCGTATCTCCAACAAAACAGCGGGGCAGCATCAGATCGCTTTCTTTTATGCGGTCAGCAACGATTATACTTCCTTTAACTTAGCGCCCGGAGCCGATAAGAAATGGACACCTTACCCGGAGCTTGATTTTAAAGGCCCTAAATTTTATATGGCCGGTGGTGCTTTGAACGGCAATGCGCCTGCAAACCGGCGGCTGATGGCGGCCAGCATTCCGGTTACTATCCCGGCAGGGGCTTACGTGATGCTGCGCTGGAAAGACGCCGACGAACTGGAGGCAGATCACGGCCTGGCCATCGACGATTTTACGCTACGATGGACGATAAGCGAGGACCAGCCGATTACGGTGCTACCCGTGGAACTGGTCCGTTTTACTGCCCATGCCCGCGGCAACAGGGTAGAGGTAGCCTGGCAAACAGCCTCGGAAGAAGCAAATGATCATTTTACAGTGCAGCGTAGCGCAGATGGGAAAACATTTTCAGAAGTAGGAAAGGTATATGGCCACGGAACCACCTCGCAGGTCAGCCACTATACCTTTACCGATGAGCAACCGCTATCCGGCACCTCTTTTTACCGGTTAAAGCAAGTGGATGAAGATGGCAGCGCTACCTATTCCGGCATCGTCTCGGTTAGCAGCGCAGCCGCCACAAGTATAGCCAGTGTTTATCCCACCATTACCTCGCAGTTCCTTTCTGTAGAGTGGAGTGGGCAACAGCCTTTGCAGCAGGCGCTGATCCTGGACATGCGGGGGAAGCAAGTATGGCAGCAAAAGATTTCTGGCGCTGATGGGCTGCAGGAACTAGATGTGAGCAGCCTGCGCAGCGGCACCTACGTGCTGGTGCTGCTCGATGGAACCGGGCAACGGAGCACCAGCCGTTTTCTAAAAAAGTAAGTAAGGCAGGAATAAAAAAGCAAGAAGGGCCAGCTACTTGTAGCTGGCCCTTCTGCTCTGTATAAGCTGCTGTTATCGTTACACTGAAAAGCTATCGCCGCAACCGCAGGTACGGGAAGCGTTGGGGTTGTTAAAGTAAAAGCCTTTGCCGTTCAGGCCATCGGAGAAGTCAAGTTCAGTGCCGGCCAGGTATAAAAAGCTTTTCATATCTACCACCACTTTCACACCTTTGTCTTCAAACTCCTGGTCCATGGGCTTCACTTCGTCATCAAAGTCCAGCTTATAGCTCAGGCCGGAGCATCCGCCGCCAGCCACCGAAGCGCGCAAACGAAACGTATCGTCGAGCTGCGCATCGTGCTTCAGCTTTACAACTTTCTCTTTTGCTTTATCTGATACAGTAATCATAATGGTATAAGTTAGGAGACCGGATTCAATACAACACTAAAAACGGTGATAGTGTTCATGTCGCGGCCAAAGTATAATTTATCAAGTGCCTCATACATATTACGTGCCCGGAAATAGGAAGTGTTCAGCTCCTTGTCGTCGCGCGAGATCCATTGCACGGTATACGAGCTCTCCTTGTCGCGGTAGTTCTGCACATACTCCAGCATTTTGCGGAGGGCATCTACCCGGTCATACCCTGTTTCGGAATGGAACAGGAACGACTGGTGATGGCGCGGATTTACCGTGATCAGGTCAAGGCGTACCTTTTTTTCTATTTCTCTGAACTCAAAAAGCAGACTGCCCCCGCTTATACCTAAGTGGTGTTCAATCTGCTTCTGAAGGCGTGCACGCTCTACGTGCAACTCCGTAGTTGACTCCATCGAGCCGGGCGCTTAGTGGTGAGACTTCGGCAGCTCCAGTTCCGGAAGGCCGTTCTTCACTCTGTAGTCGTTAATAGCAGACTTGATTGCATCTTCGGCCAGCACAGAGCAGTGAATTTTTACCGGCGGCAAGGCCAACTCTTCCACGATGTCCATGTTGTCGATAGTCAGGGCCTCATCAACCGATTTGCCTTTGAGCCACTCAGTCGCTAGCGAAGAAGAAGCAATAGCAGAACCACAACCAAAGGTTTTGAACTTGGCATCGGTGATAATCTGGTTTTCATCTACTTCGATCTGCAGGCGCATCACGTCACCACACTCCGGTGCTCCCACCAGGCCGGTACCTACGTTGTTTTTTGCCTTGTCAAGCGTTCCCACGTTACGCGGGTTGTTATAATGGTCAATTACTTTATCTGAATAAGCCATAGCTTTGTTTAATTACGAATTACTAATAACTAAATATGAAATGAATCAGAACCACGAATAATTATTAATTCGTAATTCTTAATTCATCATTATTAATGTTCTGCCCACTCAATAGAGTTCAGGTCAATGCCTTCTTTAAACATTTCCCAAAGCGGCGACATCTCACGCAGTTTGGCTACCGCCTCTTTCACGTGACCGATGGCGTAGTCGATCTCCTCATCTGTGGTGAAGCGGCTCAGTCCGAAACGCAGCGAAGAGTGCGCCAGGTCATCGCTCAGGCCCAGGGCCTTCAGCACATAAGAAGGCTCCAACGAAGCAGATGTACAGGCCGAACCGGAAGATACGGCCAGGTCTTTCACGCCCATCATCAGGCCTTCGCCTTCCACATACTTAAAAGAAATGTTAGACACATGCGGCAAACGGTGCTCTACAGAACCATTCACATACGATTCCTCGATGGTCAGCAACTCACGCTCCAGGCGGTCGCGCATGGCAGCGATACGGGCTGTATCAGAAGCCATGTCCTGCTTTGCCAGTTCGGCTGCTTTGCCTAAGCCTACAATACCGGGCACGTTCAGGGTGCCGGAACGCATACCACGTTCGTGACCGCCGCCGTCCATCTGGGCCGTTACTTTTACACGCGGGTTTTTACGACGCACGTATAAAGCACCTACGCCTTTAGGGCCATACATTTTGTGCGCCGAGAAAGCCATCAGGTCAATGCCGTCTGCTTCCACATCCACCGGAATTTTGCCTACGGCCTGTGTGCCGTCTGTAAAGAACAGCACCCCGTGCTTTTTAGCAATAGCCGAGATCTCGCGAACAGGCTGTATAACGCCTACTTCGTTGTTGGCATACATCAGCGAGATAAGGATGGTTTTGTCGGTGATGGCTTCTTCCAGTTGCTTGAGGTCAATCAGGCCTTTGGCGTCAACAGGCAGGTAGGTTACCTTGCCACCCAGCTTTTCGATGTGCTTGCAGGTATCCAGCACCGCCTTGTGCTCGGTAGTAGCCGTAATAATATGGTTACCTTTAGAGGCATACATTTCAAACACACCTTTAATAGCCAGGTTGTCTGATTCGGTAGCACCCGAGGTAAAAATGATTTCTTTTGGAGAACAATTGATCAGTGCAGCGATCTGGTCGCGGGCATAATCAACGGCTTCTTCTGCCTGCCAGCCGAAGGCATGGTTACGAGAGGCAGCATTTCCAAACATTTTGGTCATGTACGGAAGCATCGCATCCAATACGCGTGGGTCCAGTGGCGTAGTGGCGTTATTATCCAGGTATATAGGTAGTGTTAGCATAGCGCTATTCTTTATCGCTTTAAGTCCTGTTTTAGTAACAGTCTGTATAAATGATTAGTTTTGAATCGCTGCAAAATTACAAAAAAAAGGTTACTTAGACTAATTACAAATTAAAAATGCTACATATAGAACATATCGGAATAGCGGTGAAAGATTTTAGCCAGGCAAATGGCTTATACTTCCAGCTGCTGGGCGTGGAGCCTTATAAAACAGAACACGTCGCCTCGGAGAATGTAAACACCTCGTTCTTTAAAGTGGGCACCACTAAAATAGAATTGCTGGAAGGCACCACCCCCGATAGCGCTATCTCTAAGTTTATAGCCAAACGGGGCGAAGGCATCCATCACATCGCTTTTGAAGTAGAAGATATTATAGCGGAGATGGACCGCCTGAAGCAGGAAGGCTTTACGCTGCTGAACGAAACACCCAAAAAAGGAGCCGACAACAAGCTGGTGTGCTTTGTGCACCCTAAAAGCGCGAACGGCGTGCTAATAGAGCTGACGCAGGAGATAAGATAAATTGTTGGTTGTTTATAGTTGATTGTTGTTCGAAATAATCAACTATAAACAACCAACAATTAGCAATCTAACAATTAAAGAAAATGAGCCAGTTTTTAAAAGAGATACAGGCTGCTGAAGAAGAGTTGATTTTAGGCAACGTGATCCTTTACCCCACCGATACGGTATGGGGGCTGGGCTGCGATGCGGAAAATGCCGCTGCGGTCCGGAAGATATATGAGATCAAGCAACGGCCCGAGTCCAAAACCATGATTGTGCTGGTGGCCGATACTGACATGCTGCAGCGTTATGTGGAGGAGGTGCCTGCCAATTTTGAAACCTTGCTCTCCCAGCAGGAGCGGCCCACCACCTATGTGTTTTCAGGCGCGCAGAACCTGCCACGGGAGGTAATTGCCGAAGACGGTACCGTAGCGATCCGGGTGACCACTGATGAATTCTGCCACCGGCTGATCCGCCAGATCGGCCGGCCGATCATCTCGACCTCTGCCAACGAAAGCGGTAAACCCACCGCAGCTTCGTTTTCGGATGTTTCTGATAATATAAAGCAGCAGGTAGATTTTGTGGTAGGCTGGCGGCAGGAGGAAAAAATAGAAGCAAAGCCTTCCCGTATCATTAAAATAGGGCCTGACGGCAAACAGACAGTACTGCGGGATTGAATTTTGACAAAAGACGTTTGCTTAAATATCTTGCCTGATCTTGGGGGATAGGTGTTGCGTAATAGCCTGTTGTCCCTTGTCTTTTGTCAATAATTCCTTTGTCTTGAAATAATGCCTTATTTTTGCACCTCAGGCGGCGCTAAAGTAGCCTTAGGTTTGATTTTAAAGATGGAGAAAGTACAATTACCCGAGCACCCGATCTTTGCTATTGTAGCTGAAGCTGCTGCCGAACTGGGAGTAGACGCTTATGTGATCGGCGGGTTCGTCCGCGACCTGGTGCTCAGGCGACCTTCCAAAGATATTGATGTGGTTTGTGTGGGCGATGGCATTGCGCTGGCAAGTATGGTAGCCGCCAAACTGCCCAACAAGCCCAAGGTAACAGTTTTTAAGAATTTCGGAACAGCCATGCTGCGGGCCGGCGCGTGGGAAGTGGAGTTTGTGGGGGCCCGTAAAGAATCGTACCGCGAGCATACGCGTAAACCCGACGTGGCGCAAGGCACGCTGGACGATGACCTGAAACGCCGCGATTTCACCATCAATGCACTGGCGATCAGCCTGAATGAACGCAACTATGGCGCGCTGATCGATGAATTTGACGGCCTCCGGGACATGAAGCGTAAGATCATCCGCACGCCGCTGGAGCCCAATATCACCTTTTCAGACGATCCCCTGCGCATGATGCGTGCGATCCGGTTTGCCTCCCAGCTGGGCTTTGATATCGATCCGGATACGTTCGATGCCATTACGGACAACAAAGAGCGCATTAAAATTGTGTCGCAGGAGCGGGTGACGGACGAACTGAATAAAATCATACTTTCGCCTACTCCCAGCTATGGCTTCAAGCTGCTGTTCGTGTCCGGGCTGTTGCACCTCATCTTCCCCAAAATGGTCGAGCTGCAGGGGGTGGAAACGATCAATGGCAACTCGCACAAAGATAATTTTTATCATACGCTGCAGGTGCTCGATAATGTAGCCGAAGTGTCGGATGACCTGTGGTTGCGCTGGTCGGCTATCCTGCACGATATTGCCAAGCCCGATACCAAGCGCTATTCTCCCAAAGTGGGCTGGACGTTTCATGGCCACGAAGACCGCGGCGCCCGCATGGTGCCCAAGCTGTTTGCCGGCCTCAAACTACCGCTAAACGAGCACATGAAGTTTGTGCAGAAACTGGTGCGCCTGCACCTGCGGCCCATTGCGCTGGTAAAAGATACGGTAACCGACTCGGCTATCCGCAGGCTTTTATTTGAGGCAGGCGATGATGTGGAAGCGCTGATGGCCCTTTGCCGCGCCGATATCACATCTAAAAACGATAGCAAAGTAAAGCGCTACCTGCAGAACTTCGACAAGGTGCAGAAGCGCCTGGTAGAGGTGGAGGAAAGCGACAAGCTGCGCAACTTCCAGCCCGTGATCACGGGCGAGGTGATTATGGATACCTTCGGGCTGAAGCCTTCTAAAACCGTGGGTGAACTGAAGGAGATCCTGACGGAAGCCATCCTGGAGGGCACCGTAAAAAACGAGTTTGCCGAAGCCTATGCTTTTCTGCTGCAGAAAGGGCAGGAGTTGGGATTAACAAGCGTGAAGCACCTGTCGCCCACTGAAAAAGGAGAATAGCTCCCTGCCTTTTCCACGTTATGGTTGTTATTGCAGCGCACACCGGATAGCCTGCGCCTGCATCGGCACGTGGTTACGGCCCACAACCGCCAGTACCTTTTCGCCTCGTAACACGGCATTTGTCAGGAGCCGGTACATGTGTAAGTTCCGAAACTCGCTGCTGCGGCTGTTTATTTCGTTCGTGAATTTGCCGCCTGTTTCCGCGCTGTTTTTGAGCGGATCGAACCATGCTGCAGGAGCCTGCCACCACTCGCTTGGCGCTGCCCAATATTTCTTAAAAGCAGGTTGCAGGAAAGCTGTGTCAGGCAGCACGCCTGCTAAAGCGGGAATTAACTGATTAACTTTTGGCAGTAGCTGAGAGACTGCCTCTTTTATTTGTTCTTTGTCCATGCCTTTCCTGTCCCGCAGCCTGCTGGCTTCCCTAAGTATATAAAACAGCTTGATTTGCTCTAGTGTGAATTTCCCAAGCGACAACAGGTATTCTGCTTCCTCCTGAGGCCCTGGTTCTAGTGTGCGCGTTTTAATGCCACTAGCTTTGGCCAGGTACCGCACAAAACCTGATTCACCGAACTTTTCAATTGTTTCGGTTTCTGATGCTGCAATCCCCCGGTCAGGTCCTTCAAAAAATGCGATCGTTGGTTTCTGTGTTTCCCAGGCCTGCTTTATATGCTGAAACTGGCAATCTGTGGCATCATCTGAATGAGTAACGCCAATGTACTGCAGGTTTCCGCCGCTTTTAGCTGTGATGTGTAGCGACCAGGCTGTCGTCGGAGTTTCCTTCCAGTGCAGGTAAGAGATTAGCTTTTCTTCGCAGAGGGCAGGGTCTTGATCCTGTGCCTGGGTTGGAGCACAATAGGCTAGCAGGGCACTCGCACTCGTTAGAACAGTCATTAGCATGTTTTTTAGCATTGTTTTATTTCTTTTAGGAGCATATGAACCAGATGACAGCAGGTGCGTGAGCCAGGTAAAATGCTAAAGGTCAGGTTTAAAATAGCCAATAAAATACCGGCAGGGCTTGCACCTCTTTTAGCAATGCTAAGAAGGAGCCTGACCCTGCCGGTATGAAACAAACAACAAACTATTCAGGGAAATAACTGCGTCAGAATCGCAGGAGGTAACGATCGTTTTATTTTGTACTAATGGAGGCGGTTGTTGGAAGCGGGCTGAAGTATAACACGATATTTCAGCCCGCTCCGGTATTATACATTGATAGAACCGAAGTATAAAAATGGGGTAACTACAGGCGCTCTACTTTGCTGGCGCCATTGGCGTTGATGCGGGTGTCAGTGGGGTTGCCTTTATACTTGATCTGGCTGGCCCCTGAAGCTTCGGCCCGAAGTGTGGCCGAAGCGTACACTTTGGCAACAGTCATCCCATCAGCATCAATATCTACCTGGCGGGCACGCAGCTGGTCTGCCTCTATGCTGCAGGCGCCGGCCGCGTTTACATCAAAAGAGTCGGTGGTGCCCATAAACTTACTGGCAGAGGCACCGGCAATGTCTGCTTTTAAGGTGCGGGTGCGCACGTTAAAGGCGGCCTTCGTAGCGCCGGTCAGGCTTACCTCCAGGTTGCTGCTGGTAATACCGTTTACATCAGCTTTTATTGCGCCACTCAGGTCAATTTTGGTTATGTCCGGAGCGGTGATCTGGATCAGGATCGGCTCAGTGTCGCTCAGCAGGTTGATGGTTCTGTCCTGGTAGTTGATCACCAACTCATCGCCATTCTGCTCCATTTCTACGCGCTTGAGCTCTTTCTGGCCGGCACGCACCTGCACACTGTAGTTGTTGCCCTGGGTTAGCTGCACGTGGTAAGGACCTGCCACCGAAATGTGGTTAAAGTTACTGAAGTTGTAGCGCTGGGAGTTGCTGTTATACTCATTCAAGTCCCGCAGCACGCTTTCGCCTTCGCCAAAAGCAGCCACATCTATGTCACCAATGTTGCTATCGGCTTCGGTATCCAGCGTGTCGGTGGCGCAGGTGAGGCATTCGAGCATGTCGCCTTTCACCTGCCAGAGGTTGCGGGCTATCTTCTCGTTGCTGTACTCACGGTCAAAGGTAGCGCTGGGTAGCATGTAGATAAACTCGTTGGTAAGGCGCAGCTTCTTGTTTTTGGGCAGCATGAGTTTAATTTCCAGGTTCTGGTCGCGGAAAGCGGCGCCAGGCTTAAACTCGTAGCTGTTATCGAACCGCAGCACAGAGTCTTTCTGCACCACCCGGTAGCTAACCATACGGGCGTTTGCCTGGGCTTCGTGCTCGGTTCTGCCTTTGGCCTCTACGGTTTGGATGATCTCAACATTATCACCTTCTGCTTCCCGCACATCCACATACACGCGGTCGTATTCGGTGTCCAGGTCGTAGGCATCCAGGGTAAGGGTCTGGTAGTTGCCCACGGGCACGGTTTTGGTCGTGGTCACCTCGCCTGAGCGTTTAAAGTTTGCAGCATACGTTACACTGGTTGCGATCAGGACGAACACACCTACCAGCCACAGCCCAAACATCGACCAGCCTACAAAAGGACGCACAAAGAATCGTTTCGCCAGCAAACCTATAGCCAGGAAAACAAGGAAGATCAGCGGAATAATACCTACAAAGAAACCTGCCACCAGTCCGAGCCGGGGAAAGCCCTCCAGAAACACGGAGGCCGGATAATCGCCGAAAGAAATACTCTGAGGTTCAGCAATCCACCCTAAGGTATAAAACAGGGTCATCAGCAGGGCAATGGTCAGGCCAATAGAGAGCACCAGCAAAAACACACCGGCACCAATGCGGATCAGCGTGATCAGGAAGCCAAGTATAGGGCCAAAAGCGTTGCCCAGCCAGTGAATGATCTGCGAAACCAGGCGCACCGGCAGCAGAATCACGCGGGCCAGGGTAGTTTCCTCGCCGTTATGGTCTTTCATGTCCAGGTTGTCTTTCAGCGTTTTTTCAATGCCGGCCAGTGTTACCGGGTCGCCCTGCATCTGCATGCGCTCGGTAAGCGTTACGGCCTGGGGCACTGCTATCCAGAGCACAATGTAGGCTAGCAGGCCAAAGCCGCCGGCAAAAATCAGGGCCAGGAACAGAATGCGGATCACGGCCACATCTACACCGAAATACTTGGCAATACCACTGGCCACACCGGCAAGTTTCTTGTCTTCAGGGTCGCGGAAGAGCTTTTTAACAGTAGTATCTGGCAGCGCAGCGCTGGCTGGCATGGCAATCCAAAGGATAATGTAGAGGACAAAGCCAAAGCCGGAGGCGCCGTGGGTAAAGGGGATGCCGAGCACCAGCAGGGCAAACGCCAGCCTGATCCAGACCATGTCCACGTTCAGGTAGTTGGCAATGCCGGAGCAAACGCCGCCCAGTACTTTGTGGTTAATGTCGCGGTAAAGTTTTTTAGGGCCTGCGTAAGGAGCAGAAGTATACGCTTCGGCTTCAGGACCGGCGCCGGGCGCCTGTGTAGCAGCACTCATGTAAGGCATTTCCTCTTCCATGGGCTCCAGTATCTCAAAGTCGGTCACATCACCCATGCGGGCAATCAGGTACTGCACGTCCTCCATAGAGATAACCTGCTTGCCGGGGGCCAGGCGGGCTGCAAAGATCTCGGCAATGCGCGACTCGATATCCGCTACAATTTCCTCGTGCCCTTCATAATTCGAAAAGTATGTTCTGATAGAGGTCAGGTACCGGCTAAGCTGCTCATATCCATCCTCTTCGATGTGGAAGATGATGCCTTGTAAGTTAATGCTTATGTTCTTTTTCATGATTACTTAGCTTTCTTGTTTAGGATAAATTCAGTGGAGTCAACTAGTTCCCGCCAGGTTTCCCGGAGCTGTTCCAGAAATTCGCTGCCCGTATCAGTGAGTTTATAATACTTGCGTGGTGGACCGGAGGAAGACTCTACCCAGTTGTATTCGAGAAGCGACGCGTTCTTGAGGCGGGTGAGCAGGGGGTAGAGCGTACCCTCCACAACAATCATTTTGGCTGCTGTTAGCTCTTCCAACATATCGGACGCATATACTTCACCACGAGAGATAATCTCCAGGATGCAGAATTCCAGAATTCCCTTCCGCATCTGCACTTGTGTGTTTTCTACTTTCATGATGATTCCGTTAGATGTTGAGGCAAATATAATATAAGGTACTATGTAACGCAAGGTACTGTATAAAAATAATTACGAAAGATTTCCGGATAGGTTCTTTCGGCCAAATAATTATCATTATTATTTCTTATTTTTGGATAAAATTATACTCTTCCTGGAGCTGCAAAACCGCTTAAAATGCGCCTGGAGCCACATAAGCAGGTGCATTGCCTTCTGATGAGGGTGGAGGAGGAAGTATGAAAAAATATTTTTAAGCGATTGAAACCCTGCCTTCTACTATGCAAACATATACCCTCCGCTTCGTGGCAGTGCTACTTTTGTTTTTGGGCGGGCGGGCTGCCCTGGCCCAGGTAACCACCCCCAAGTATAGCAATGAGTTTTTGAACATTGGCGTTGGCGCACGGGCGCTCGGGATGGGCAATGTGCAGGCTGCCGTAGCCAGCGACGCCACGGCGGGCTACTGGAACCCCGCCGGCTTACTGCGCCTCGACCACAAGTATAACGTAGGCCTGATGCACTCGGAGCTCTTTGCCGGCATCGCCAAAAACGATTTTGCCAGTTTTGCCATGCCCCTCGACTCCAGCAGTGCCCTGGCTGTTTCGGTTATCCGGCTCGGGGTAGATGATATTGCCGACACGCGCCGCCTGCAAAATGAGTATGGCTACATTCAGTACGATAGCATTAAGTTCTTTTCGGTGGCGGATTATGCCGTGCTGCTTTCGTACGCCCGCCGCAGCAACCTGGTCCAGGGCCTTCGCCTGGGCGCCAGCGCGAAGATCATTTACCGCAACGTAGGTGAGTTTGCCAATGCCTATGGTTTCGGGATCGATGCCGGCGCGCAGCTGGAGCGTGGCAACTGGCAGTTTGGCCTCATGGCCAAAGATATCACCACCACCTTTACTGCCTGGACCCACAACGTGGAAGCGCTGGAAGAAGCTTACCTGCAAACCGGCAACGAGCTGCCCGAAAATACAGCCGAGCTTACCCTGCCGCGGGTGGTATTAGGCGTAGGGCGCTCCTTTCATTTTACAGATAAATTCACGGGCTTACTCGCGGCCGACATCGACTTTACCTTTGATGGCCGGCGCAATGTGCTGCTAAAATCAGACCTGGTATCCGTGGACCCGCATGTAGGGCTGGAACTGGCCTATGCCCAAACGGTTTTTGTGCGCGGCGGCATCAACAATTACCAGCAAACAAAAAACTTCGACGGCAGCATGGCCACCCGTATGCAGCCAAACTTTGGCATCGGCTTTCGGACAAACGGCCTGAACCTGGATTTGGCGCTTTCGCGGGTAAACGACAGGGAAAGCAATGCCATCGCGGCTAACAATACATCTTCTGTGATCGTCTCGCTGGGTTATGCCTTCAATTAAAATCATACCTGTTTCGTATACAGCCATGCGCATCTTTACACTACTTCCACGGTTTGTCTTAGCAGTGCTGCTGCTCCTGATGGGGGGCTACTTCGGGAATGCCAGCGCCCAGGGAAAGTATGGCAACGAATGGATAAACTACGCCCAGACCTACTATAAAATAAAAGTGGTGAACACTGGGCTGCATCGCCTGAGCTACGGCTATCTCGACAGCCTGGGGCTGGCCAGCGTAAACCCCACGCAGTTGCAGCTTTTCAGAAGAGGTAAAGAAGTAGCGATTTATGTAGCCGGCGAAACCGACGGGAAGCTGGACCAGCAGGACTTTGTCGAGTTTTACGGCGAGCGCAACGACGGCGCCCTGGATCGCGAGCTGTATCAGAACCCTGCCCACCAGGTGCACCAGCTATTTAGTTTATATACCGATACAGCCGCTTACTTCTTAACGATAAACCCGGCCGGCGGCAAACGGATGCGGGAAGTGAACCCGTCAGCCAGCGGCCTTTCGCCGGAACCCTACCATCTGCAGAAGGCGGTTTATGCAAATGCGGACCGGTTTAATTTTGGCAAGCTCTATGACCTGGACAATCGCAAAACCTACATGCCCTGGATGGATCAGGGTGAAGGGTATATGTCTAACTATTCCATCAGTCCGCGCACCTACGATATTTCAGGGATTGTTGACGTGGAGCAAACCGGGCCCAAACCACGAGTAGAATACGGCACCGTGGGAGCATACCAGGAGCAGCATACTTTTGATGTGAATGTCGCTTCCAGCGGCGGCTACAGAAAGCTGGCTACCTATAATTATGATTTCTTTGGCTCCGCAAAAGATACCCAGCCCCTTGACTTTTCCGAGATCAGTGTTCAGGGTAAAGTTACCCTGCAGATCGTACCGGTGTCTACTCCTACAAAGGGCAATGCCATCAGCTTTGCCTACGGAATCGTTACCTACCCTCAGAAAAATACTTTTACAGGAAATAACCTCTTATTCTTTACCGATTCCACGCGGGCCGCTACACAGTATTTTGAATTCCCGGCAGCCTCAGGCGGAGTGGTGGCCTATGATGTGACCAATGCTGATGCCCCCATACGTATATCCGGCCAGGCGATTGGTGCGGGGAAGGGCTTTGTCATTAACACGGGCAGCAGCACCCGTAAAGTTTTACTAGCTGATGCTGCTAAGGCCTTTAAACCTGCCAAACGAGGGCTCCGGACAACATTCAGGCAACTGGATCCGGCCAAGCATAATTACATCATCATTACCAATCAGCGGCTGATGAAACCTGCCGGGGGAGCTGCCGTGCCGGCGCCGGTTGCCTATGCTGCCTACAGAGCATCGGCTGCAGGCGGAGGATATGATACCCTGCTGGTGACAATGGACCAGGTCGTAAATGAATTTCATTATGGTGAATTCTCTTCCAATGCTATCCGGCATATGATGAAATTTATGGCGCAGTCACCCCGCGAAAAACAGCTTTTCATTATCGGCAAAGGGGTGAATTATGCTTCTGCCAGTTATTTGGCTTCTATCGGTAAATACAGCTACTATCATGTGGGGGCCCGCAACCCCAAAGTACATGAGATAGACCTGGTGCCGACCGGCATTTACCCTGCTTCGGATGTATTCTTTACGGCAGATTTTCAGAACTCCTCCTATGTGCCGCAGGTGCCTACAGGGCGCCTTGCTGCAACTACCCCAGAGCAAGTGATCCAGTATCTGAACAAGGTGAAAGAACACGAAGCGCTTTCGCCGGTGGAGCCCTGGCGGAAAAATATCTTGCAGTTAGGAGGCGGAAACACTAACCTGGAGATCAATACAATCGCCAGCTTTCTGCGTAGCTATAAACAAATTGCCGAGGGGCCCTTGTTAGGTGCCAATGTGATCGAAAAATACCGGCAGAATGTAAGTGAAGTAGTTGAAACCGTAAATGTGGCAGAGGAAGTGAATAACGGCGTTTCCCTGATCACCTTTTTCGGGCACAGTGCTCCGGGCACTACAGACCTGGATATTGGCTTTGCTTCCGTTGCCATAAATGGCTATAAGAACAAGGGGAAATACCCGTTCATGCTCATGAACGGGTGCAATGCCGGAGATGCCTTTGTACCGAACAATACTTCGTTTGGGGAAGATTGGCTGCAAACAGCAGAAAAAGGCGCCATCGGGTTAATTGCCCATGTCGATGCCGGTTATCCTTTCCAACTAAACGTTTATTCCAGTAACTTTTATACAACAGCTTTTCAGGATCCGGATTTTTATGGGAAACCATGGGGCGTGGTGCAGCAGGAAACTGCCAAACGGGTGCTGGAATCTACAGGTAATCCCATCAACATTGCCATGATAATGGAGATGGTGCTGCAGGGTGACCCAGCCCTGACACTTTATACCCCTGCCAAGCCCGATTACCTGTTCAGCGGAAATGCATTTGAGGTAACAAGCGATGATAACACTACTGTTACGGCAGCCACCGAAAAGTTTAACCTGGTGCTGGGCGTCAACAACCTTGGGAAAGCGATCACGGATTCTGTTTATGTAAAAGTCAGGAGAACGCTTTCGGATAACACGGTCCTGGAAGTGGATTCTATAAAGGTAGGCCCCATCCTGAACAAAGGCGTGATCAAAGTTCCGTTAAGCAATAAAGGAGTAGCGGCGCTGGGCATGAACACGTTCGATGTGTACCTGGACAGCCCCAACGCCGTGGATGAGTTTAACGAAGACAACAACATCGGCCACTTCCAGCATTATTTTGCCTCCAGCGGCTTGGTAACACTAAGCCCGTCAAACTTTGGTATTGTAACTGCTGCCCAGGTAAAGCTGGTGGCGCAGGCTACGCAGGCGCAGCAAAACCAGCAGGGCTATTATTTTGAAGTAGACACCACCCAGGCTTTCAACAGCAACCTGAAAATGACGCATACCTCCGAACACGCCCTGTTGCCTGTTTGGGAGGTGAATCTACCGGGCACCGGTAAAGACAGTACCGTTTATTACTGGCGGGTACGGTTTCATAATTATGCCGCTGGCGAGGACACAGTATGGGCAAGCAGCTCCTTCAGGTTGATAAAAAACGGCCACAAAGGATGGTCGCAAAGCCATTACGGGCAGTTTTCAACGACCCAGACGAGTAAAATAACGCAGAAAGGTACCCAGCAGATCAGATGGGAGTTTGAGCCGGCTGCGGCAGAAACTGATGTCAAAACGGTAGGAGGCGATCTGCGGTATACCAACCCGCCGTATGGTATTTTCTTCAATGGCAAAATGCTGTATACGGCCTCGTGCAGTGACCCTGGGGGCAGCGCTACGCCACGTATCTTTGCCATCGTAGTGGAGGACAAAGGCCTGACAATGGTCGAAAAACTGGGCAGCGGGGTGGCCTGTGCGTCGGCCCCTTACCTGTATGAGTTTGGCCACATGGGGCAGGCTGCAAGCCAGCTGAAGCTGGAGAACTTTTTGAAAAGCATTCCGACCGGCTACCACGTGGTGCTGGCCACGGTTAACAGCGTCCCGTTCCAGAACTTTTCGGCCAGCCTGAAAACGCAATTTAAAAGTATAGGGTCCACTTTGATCGATGGGTTAAAAAATGGCTATCCTTACGGTATTGTCGGGCAGAAAGGCGCTGACCCGGGGGCAGTGCAGGAACTCACAGCTTCTACAGACGATCCGACAAAGCCCACAGCGCAGCCAATCGCGCTGAAAGTGATTCTCAAGTCAAAGCAACCAGCGGGCACTCTTACCTCCACCGTGGTGGGGCCGGCCCTGCACTGGGGGACCTTGTATCATAACATTGAACGAAATGGCCAGGGCAAAGATACGTATAAACTAAGTATAATCGGGCTGGATGCTGCTGGAAACGAGCAGGTGCTGGTAGACAAGGTCGCAACCAAGGCTTTTGACCTTGCCGCCATTGATGCCAAAATATACCCTAATCTGAAACTCCGCGCCTTTGTTTCGGACTCGGTGGCGCGTACGGCGCCGCAATTAAAGGAGTGGTTTGCCTACTATGAGCCGGCTCCAGAAGGCGTTATTCGCCCGGATCTGGTGAAAGTAAGCGAGCAGATCCTGAACGAGCAGGCCTTGCAGGGCCGCATCGCCCTGCCCATGGCTTTCCAGAACATCACCGATATTCCTTTTCCGGATTCGCTGACAGTAGAGGTGACGCTGACAGGTGAAAACCAGCAGCCCATCGTTTCCCGGTTCAAGATCAAGCCTGCCGGCGCTTTCGAGACGGTAAACTTTACTTATACCTTGCCCACCTACTCTCTGGCGGGCAGCTACAGGCTGAGCATGTTTGTAAACCCGCGGGTGCAGCCGGAGCAGGAGTTCTTCAACAACATTTATCAGGTGCCTGTCCAGCTCAGGAACAAGTTGCACCCGATCCTTGATGTGGCCTTTGACGGCGTGCATATCCTGGATGGCGAGATCGTATCGCCAAGCCCGTTGATCAGCATTGTGGTGAAGGACGAAAACCGGCGCCAGTTTCTCGAAGACCCTTCGTCGATGTCTGTCATTCTCATCGACCCCAACGGGCAGGAGCAGGAAATCTCCCTGACAAACAACCCGCAGGAAGTGCGTTTTTACCCGGCCGATGAGAAAAATGACTTCAAGCTGGAATACAAGCCCGCCAAGCTCTCTGACGGCAAGTATACCATGGAAGTGCGGGCCCGCGATGCTGCCGGCAAAGCGTCGGGCATTTCGCCGTACCGCATCGGTTTCGAGGTGATCAGCGAGGCCAGCGTAACCAACTTCTACCCGTATCCGAATCCGTTCTCCAGCAAAACGCAGTTCATCTTTACCCTCACCGGTGGCACCATCCCGGAGCACATGAAGATCCAGATCCTGACCGTGACAGGCAAAGTAGTGAAGGAAATCATGAAAGAGGAAATGGGCCCGCTGCGCATTGGCAACAACCGAACGGCCTATGCCTGGGACGGAACCGACACGTATGGCGACCAACTAGCCAACGGCGTATATTTGTACCGCCTGGTGATGAGCCGGATCGGTGAGGAGATGAAGCACCGAAATACCTTCGGCGATAAAGCTTTTAAAAACGGTTACGGCAAGTTGTACATCCTGCGCTAGCGTTTTTGTAAGTATAATAAGCAAGTATAAAAAGGGAGGGGCGCTATACTTTAGCGCCCCTCCCTTTTTATACTTGTAGCTATTTGCGGCGTAGTTCCACAAAGCTGTAGCTATACTTGTTCTTCTCGTCCGGCGTGTGGTTTTCCTCCGAAACCACCTGCCAGTCTTCCGCTTTCAGCTCCGGGAAATACGTGTCGCCTTCAAAGGTATGATGCAGCCGGGTCAGGTAAATGGTGTCTACGTGGGGCAAAGCCTGTTTATAGATCTCGGCGCCGCCGATCAGGTATAGCTGTTGGTCCAGCTCCCGGCCTGTTTTCAGGGCCTCCTCGATGGAGTGCGCTACCAGGCATCCAGCAGCGGTATAATCCGGTTGGGTGGTGATGATGATGGTGGTGCGGCCGGGCAGCGGCTTGCCAATAGACTCATACGTTTTGCGGCCCATCAGCATGGGGTGGCCCATGGTGATCTGCTTGAAATGCTTCAGGTCGGCGGGCAGGTGCCAGATCAACTGGTTATCCTTGCCGATGACGTTGTTTTCGGCAACCGCTACAACAATGGCGATCATACTTGTTCTGTGTTAAAGGTATATCCCCGCAGCAGATCCTGGAGCGGCATGCGCTTTTTGCCTTCCATTTGCAAATCAAGTATGGCCAGGGCGCCGGCAGCCGTTTGCACGTGCAGGAAGGTTTTATTATCGGTGCTGATCTGGCCGGGTGCGAGCGGGTACGCCGTATTCTCCAGCACCTCGGTCCTGAATATTTTAAAGTTCTTGTCGCCGATGCGGGTCCAGGCAGCAGGGTAGGGGCTCAGGCCGCGGATAAAATTACGCACCTGCCGGGCAGGTTGGTTCCAGTTGATCTGGCAGGTTTCCTTGTAGATCTTGGGCGCATGTTTTATCTCGCCAGTAGTGTTTTGGGGCTGCGGCTGCACCGCGTCGCGCTCGATGGCCTGCACCGTGCGCAAAGCAAGCCGGGCACCTTCCTGCTTCAGTTTCTCATACATTGAGCCAAAGTCATCTTCCTCCTGGATCGGCACCCGCGTCTGGAAAAGCATATCGCCGGTATCGATCTCGTGCTTGAGGAAAAAGGAGGTCACGCCTGTTTCTTTCTCGCCATTGATGATGGCCCAGTTAATAGGCGCCGCCCCGCGGTACTGAGGCAGCAAGGAGCCGTGTATATTAAACGAGCCCAGTTCGGGCATGGCCCATACTACCTCGGGCAGCATCCGGAAAGCCACAATGATCTGCAAATTGGCCTGGTAGCTGCGCAGCTCCTGCAGGAATTCTTCCGATTTGAGGTTGGTCGGCTGCAGCACTGGGATGCCCTGCGCCACGGCATATTCCTTTACCGGCGACTGCTGGATTTTCTGGCCGCGGCCGGCTGGCTTATCCGGCGCGGTGATCACGGCTACTACCTTGTAGTTATGTTCCACGAGTGTCTGCAGGGTGGGCACCGCAAAATCGGGCGTTCCCATAAACACGATGCGTAATTCTCTGCTCATTATTTCTGGTTGTCTGGGTAAAGCAAATACTGCTTGCGTAGTTGTTTATACTTAGATAGCGCCGGTTCCCAGCTGGCCCTGATCTCGGCCTCGGTTTTGCCGGCGATAACTTGCTGCCGCAGGGCAGTAGTGCCGGCCAGTTTTTCGAAAAATGGATTGAAGAACTGCTCCTTTTTTGTCGAGTTTTGATACATGTCCAGCAGAAAAGCCAGCGTGAAGGGCTGTGCATCGGCCGGTTTTGTCAGGTCAAACCCATAGCAGGTCTGTCCTTTGTATGGCGGGTTGGTGGCGCCCGGCGTGCTCTGTGGCGTAAACGAAAACGCTTTGGAAGTATAAAAAGGACTCCCGATCACCTGGAATGGTGTGGGAGTGCCGCGACCTACGCTCACGTTCGTCCCCTCGAAGAGGCACAGCGACGGGTATAGGATAATGGACTGCTGGTTGGGCAGGTTAGGCGATGGTTTTACGGGCAAAGTATAAGCCGTCTGGTGGGTATAATTGGCCACCGGAATGATGGTGAGGTTAGCCTGGCGCTGGCCTTCCAGCCACTTCTCGCCGTTTATCATTTTGGCCAGCTCACCTACCGTCAGGCCGTGTACGATGGGAATGGGGTGCATACCGACAAACGATTTGAGTGCCGGCTCCAGCACTGGGCCATCCACGTAATTGCCGTTGGGGTTGGGCCGGTCAAGTATAAGCAGGGGTTTGTTGTTCTCTGCGCAGGCTTCCATGGCGTAATGCATCGTGCTGATATACGTATAAAAGCGCGTGCCCACATCCTGGATATCAAATACCAGCACATCCAGGCCTTTCATTTGCTCAGGCTTAGGCTTTTTATTATCGCCATAGAGCGAGATAATGGGCAGCCCGGTTTTGGTGTCGCGGGCATCCTTTACATGCGCGCCGGCATCGGCCTCGCCCCGGAAGCCATGCTCCGGTGCAAAAATGGTGGTTACCTGCACGCCCCGGCTCAGCAGGGTATCCACCAGGTGCGTTTGCCCGATGGTAGAGGTTTGATTGACAATAAGCCCGACACGCTTGCCCTGCAGCAGGGGCAGGTACCGTTCCAGTTGCGCAGCGCCCGTTAGCAGTGCTTGCGCGGCAGGAAGCGCAGGTGATGTTTGCAAAACGGCGGCTGGTAAGGCCGCGGCCTGTTTGGGTGAGCAGCTGCCGAAGGCAAGAAGCAGGGCGCTGTAAAGTATAAGCAGGGGCTGTGTCATCATAATACGGAAGAAATCAAAATTCATACCTATCTTTAAGGCTGTTTAGAAACCAGGTGCGTGAACATCTCCAAGTACATATCCGAAAAAATTTCCGAAGTGCAGGCCGGCTCGTTTACCTCGTCGGTTACAAAAATAGCAATTATCAGCATAGCTGCAGGCATTGCCATCATGATTGTGTCTTTTGCGATTCTGGAAGGCTTCCGAAGCGAGATCCGCGAGAAGATCTTTAGCTTTGGCGCACACCTGCAGGTAAGCAAGTATGACACCAACAACTCCTACGAAGGCGCTCCCATCAGCAAAGATATTGGCATCACTGATTCGATTGCCGGCATCAAAGAAATTCAGGGGTTTGCCCGCAAAACGGCCATCATCAAAACACAGGACGAGGTGCTAGGCGTGGTGCTGAAAGGCGTGGACAAGGATTACGACCTGCAAGCCATGAAGCAGAACCTGGTAGCCGGCAAGCTGCTTAACTTCCAGGATTCGGCCGTGTCGCAGCAGGTGCTGGTAAGCCAGACGATTGCCGATAAACTGAAGCTCAAAGTAGGCGATGAGGCCATCTTTTACTTTATCCAGAACCCGCCCCGCGCACGCAAACTGCAGATAGAAGGCATTTATAAAACCGGCCTGGAAGAATTTGATGAAGTGTTTGTGATCGGCGATATCCGGCTGATCCGGCAGCTCAACAACTGGCCCGACACGCTGGTAGGCGGCGTGGAGATCGTGCTGAAAGACTATAACCAGATCGACCAGGTAGCTGACCAGGTGTTTGACCAGATGCACTACGACCTGCAACTCGAAAAAATTACAGATCGCCACGCGCAGCTCTTCGACTGGCTGAAACTGCTGCAGAAGAACGTGGTCATCTTCCTGGTGCTCATTATTTTTGTGGCTACGTTCAACATGGTGTCTACCGTGTTTATCATGATCATCGAGCGCATCAACATGATCGGGGTGCTCAAAGCCGTCGGCGCCACGGACGCGCAAATCCGGAAGGTATTTTATTTCCGGGGCCTGAATCTGACGCTCAAAGGCATGTTCTGGGGCAACCTCATCGGCCTTTCGTTCTGCGCCATCCAGTACTATTTTAAAGTGATCCCGCTGGACCCCGAAAACTATTATATGGACACCGTGCCGATCTCCTGGAATTTCAGCATGATCGTGGTCCTGAACCTGATCACCCTGCTGCTCACCATGCTGGCCATCCTCATCCCGGCCGCTACTGTAGCCCGCATCAAGCCGGTAAAAGCGATCAAGTTCGATTAGCCAGCCATACTTATACTATAAAAGAAAGGCCTCACATGTAGTTGTGAGGCCTTTCTTTTATAGTATAAAAACGGTCAGGATCAGGCCTGCACCTGCCCGTTTTCCTGTACCTGCACCACTTCGCGCTTCTGCACCGGGGCCGGCATTTTCACGCCATGCTGCTCAAAAGCTTCATTCACCCGCTCGTTCATTTCCCAGTTCAGGGGCCAGAACTCTTCTCTTTTAGCCCACAGGCGCATGCTGATGGTCAGGGTATACTCGGTGAAAGCCGTTACAGCAATAACGGGGGCGGGGTCCGGGAGGATGCGTGGGTCGGCATCGATCAGGTTCTGAAGCAGCTGTTTTACTGCGGCCAGGTTGTTTTGCGGACTGATGACCAGGTTAAGCTCCATGCGCCTGGTGGGCTCCACCGAATAATTCACCACCACGCTGGAGGCCAGCGGGCCGTTGGGCATATAGATCACCTGGTTGTTGCCTGTTTTGATCACGGTATTAAAGATGTTGATCAGGTGCACCGTGCCGGCCTGCCCCTGTGCCTCGATAAAGTCGCCTACCCGGAAAGGTTTGATGGTGAGGATCAGTACGCCACCGGCAAAGTTGGAAAGGCTGCCCTGTAGCGCCAGGCCAATGGCTAGGCCGGCAGATCCCAGCACCGCAATAAAGGAGGTCATCTCAACTCCCAGTTGGGCAATAACCAGTATAATGAGCAGGATCCAGAGGGTAACACTCAGGATGCTTTCTAAAAAGGGACGCAACGACTCATCGACGTGTTTGCGGAACATCACCTGCTGGATAAAATTGTTCAGCCGCCGGATGATCCAGATGCCGATGATGAGCATGAAAGCGGCTACCAACAGCCGCATGCCATAGAGCACGGCAAAGTTAAAAAGGGTGTCGCGGTACGTGTCCAGGTTAAACATGGATAGGGTTAAGTTGAGATGAAAAATAAAAGGCGCTGCTCTGCTAGAACAGCGCCTCAAAAGCGCAAGTTACTTAAAACGTATACTTTTGCCAATTATGCCACCAGGTGGCGGCACTGCAGGATCAGGTTTGGATCGGGGCAAAGCTGGTTATACCTATCTTTCTCAGCCAGCGTGGCCACTCCAGGAAAGTCGCCATACTTGCCCTCCATACTTTGAATCACCTGAAAGTGCAGGTGCGGCGGCCAGTCGCCGTTTTCTGGGAAAGGCCCCACGTCGGCTATCTTCTGGCCTTTACCGAAGGACTTGCCCACCTGCAGCCCCTGCAGCGAGGTGCGGGTCAGGTGGCCGTACAACGTATAAAACGGCACGCCTTCCAGTTCGTGCTCCAGGATAATGGTAGGGCCGTAGTCGCCGAAATTCGCATTATCCTGAAAGCTGTGCACAGTAGCCTCCAGCGGGGTATAAACAGGCGTGCCGGCCTCCACCCATACATCGATGCCCAGGTGTAAGTTCCGGCTTTTGGCCTGCACATCAAAATGGGCACTGCGGCTGTAAATAAAGCGGTGCTCGAGGTAGCCACCCACGCCTATCGTGGCACCCTGTTGCCGGAGCAGCACCTGTACGGCCTTGTTAAAGGCGTTGGTGTCGCGCAGGTCGGTGGTATGCAGCAGCGGGTTGGCCTCTGTAAAGTCGAGCTGGCAAACCGTATCGGCATTCAGGTCGGTAGCAAACACGGGAGAAAAGGCAGCAGCGTTCCGCCTTAGTATTGCCCCAAGGTTTTGTGAGTTCTCCATAAAAAGCAAAGCGCGGAATAGTGGCCGCGTACTGCAAGTATAAGAAGAATTAGTTTACCTCTTCCTCTACAAACCTGGAAAGCGTACGCAGGCTTTTGGTTTTGCCGAACAGCTCTTCAGACTTTTTGCTGTAGGCAAGGGCGGCTTCCTGCAGGGTTTCGAAAGTGCCCAAGTTAATGCGCTGCTTGTTGTGGTGAATGATGGCGCGAAACTTCTGCGCCTCTTTGTGCACCCCGCGCACGCCCAGCTTGTTTTCGGTCTTAGCCGTGTTGCGCACAATCTTGCAGAGCGGCGCCCATTCCAGGTTCTCGCGGCGGCAGTCCAGTTTGTTGCCATTTTTGAAATGGACGTACAGGCGGATGTCGCTTTCCGGTTTTTTCAGCAGCTGCTCGCCAATCATCTTATGCAGATAAATGGTTTCGTTGCGGTACTTACCGTTTTTCAATGGCCAGTTTTTCTGAAAAAAGGCATAGCCGTTGGAGTGGATACGCAGGTGCTTCAGGAATTCGATCTGCTGCAGGTATGCGTTTTTCTGAATGTACTCGTAGGTGTGGTCATCCACTACTACGGTTTTTTCACAGTTTTTTAGCGTGAGTTTGTAGAGCATGTTGTTTTCAGTGATGATGTTGCAATAAGATCGGCAGACTCTTCAGAACAGGGTCCTTTTTACTTATTGTAACGGGATTGCCATTGAAGCTTGCTGTAAAGTTGCACTTTTTTCTATATCTATTACAACTAATATTATGATGTTTTTAGGGTAATACGTATAAAAATTAGGCATGAGCCAATTTTTAGGTAAAACTTTCTCAGCACAAGGCAGATTGTTGTAACTTTCACTTCCGAAACGTGTTAAAAACCTAAACAAAGCGGTTTAAAAGCAAAAAATCATAATGAGTAGCCCTTATTTTAATCTGAAGGTTGTCGCCATCACCCACGAAACTTCGGATGCCGTTACGCTCCACCTCGAGCACCCCGACAAAAAGCAGATTGCTTATAAACCCGGCCAGTTCCTGACGCTCATCCTGCCCATAGAAGGCAAAGAAGTTCGCCGTTCCTATTCGCTCAGCAGTACGCCCCACGAAGGGCCGCAGCTGGCCGTAACCATAAAGCGCGTGGCGGGCGGCCTGGTGTCCGGTTATCTACTGGACCAGGTAAAGGTGGGCGATGAGCTGAAGGTGATGGAGCCGATCGGCAATTTCTGCCTGACCTGCGCGCCCACCAATGAGCGGAATGTGATCCTGTTCGGAGCTGGCAGCGGCATTACGCCGCTTATGTCTATCCTCAAAGCTGTGCTGCGCGAAGAGCCGAACAGCAAGGTAACGCTGCTCTATGGCAACCGCGACGAAGATACCGTGATCTTTAAAGACCAGTTGCAGCAGCTGCAGCAAGCGCACCCCGGCCGCCTGCTGGTAGAGTATATTTACAGTCAGCCAAAGCAGGCCTGCGAGCACCGGGGCCGCATGAACCAGAGCATTATACTTAAAATTCTGGAGCGCCTGCAGCTGGCCAAAGCCACCAATGTGCTCTATTATATGTGTGGCCCTGAAGGTATGATGGACGAAGTGCGCAAGGCCCTGAATGTGCTGCATGTGCCGGCCGAGCGTATTTTTAAGGAAAGCTTTGTGAGCTCCAAACTGGTAGAGCAGCAGGAGCCGGAACACCATGGGGCCGTCAGCGCTACTGACGAAGATGAAATAACCACCCAGACCGTTACGATTCTCTACGAAGGTGCCGAATACAGTGTGGTGGTCACGCCTGACCAAACCATTCTGGAGGCAGCCCTGGAACAGGATGTGGATATGCCCTACTCCTGCCAGGCAGGGCTTTGCACCGCCTGCCGCGGCAAATGCCTGAGCGGAAAAGTGCACCTGGATGAGCGCGAGGGCCTCTCGGATGCCGAGCTGGATGAAGGGTATGTGCTGAATTGTGTAGGCCACCCGTTAACGGATAATGTGGTAATCGAGATCGGATAAGCCTGTTTTTACGTAAGTAGAAAGCGGGGCCAGCTTATCAGATGGCTCCGCTTTGTTTTTTTTGCACTTTCAGAAGAAACACTTATATTGCACTTTCTAGATATAATTAACTTAATGACTTCAGCCTCACCTAAAATAACGATACCCAGACGCAAGCCCCGGGTGTATTTGTCAGAAGATTTTAAAGTAGATAACTGGGAAACCATCCGGCCATACTTTGAAGAATTAAAGAGCCGGGAGATTAACTCGGTAGAGGAGCTGGAAAAGTGGATGGCCGACCGCAGCGAGCTGGAAAGTGTGCTGTCGGAAGACCTGGGCTGGCGCTACATCCGCATGACCTGCGACACCCAGAACGAGGAAGTTACCAAAGCTTTCCAGTATTTTATTTCCGAAATAGAGCCCGAGATCGCTCCGTTCGACCACGAGCTAAACATGAAGCTGATGCAGTCCACGTACGTGCGCGGCATCAGCCAGGAAAAGTATAGAATATACCTGCGGAGCGTGGACCGGGCGTTGGAGATCTTCCGCGAAGAGAATATCCCGCTTACCACCGAGATCAGCACCAAGCAGCAGCAGTATGCCGCCACCACAGGCGCCATGACGGTAACGCTGGACGGCGAGGAGATGACCCTGCAACGCGCCGCCGACCGCCTGAAGCGCAACGACCGCGCTGTGCGCGAACAAGCCTGGCGCGCTATCCAGGAGCGCCGTTTCCAGGACCGCGAAAAGCTGGATAATCTGTTCGATGAACTGCTCAAGCTCCGCAACCAGGTAGCGCAGAATGCCGGCTTTGAGAACTTCCGTGATTACATGTTTGCCGCCCTTGGCCGCTTTGACTATACTCCGGAAGATACCTTTAACTTTCATCAGTCCATACAGCAGACCATTGTGCCGCTGCTAATGAGCCTGGACAAGGAGCGCAAACAGCAGTTGGGCGTTGCCGAACTGCGCCCCTGGGACCTGGATGTAGATACATCGGGCAAAGCACCCCTGGAGCCGTTTACAACAGGGGTGGAACTGCTGGAAAAAACGGTGCAGGTATTCTACAAACTCGATACCTACCTGGGCGACTGCCTGGCCACCATGCGCGAGATGGGGCACCTGGACCTGGAATCACGAAAAGGCAAAGCGCCCGGTGGGTATAATTATCCACTCGATGAGATTGGTGTGCCGTTCATCTTTATGAATGCGACCTCTAGCCTGCGCGACGTGATTACGATGCTGCATGAAGGCGGCCACGCCGTGCACTCGTTCCTCACGCGCGAGATGAGCCTGAACGCCTTTAAGCATCCGCCCTCCGAAGTAGCCGAACTGGCTTCCATGTCAATGGAGCTCATCTCGATGGACTACTGGGACACCTTTTTTGAAAATGAAGATGAGCTGCGCCGCGCCAAGAAAACGCACCTGGAAAGCGTGCTGGAAACCTTCCCGTGGGTAGCAACGGTGGATAAGTTTCAACACTGGATCTACGAGCACCCGCAGCAAACGCAGGAAGACCGCCAGAAGGCCTGGGTTGAGATTTTCGAGACCTTTAACCAGAAAGAAGTAAGCTGGAACGGGCTGGAGAAGTATAAGCCTTTCTTATGGCAGAAGCAGCTGCACATCTACGAAGTGCCGTTCTATTACATCGAATATGCCATGGCGCAGCTCGGGGCCATTGCCGTGTGGAAGAACTACAAAGAAAATCCGGCGGAAGGACTGGCTGCCTACAAACGCGCGCTGAGCCTGGGTTATACCGTTTCCATTGGCGAAGTATACCAGGCCGCCGGCATCAAATTCGACTTCAGCACCGACTACATCAAGAGCCTCGCCGACTTTGTGCAGGCCGAGATGGAGAAATTATAAGAAGTATAAGTATAAAAATGTATAAGTATAAAAAGCAGCAGCCTTCTCACGCAAGTGAGAAGGCTGCTGCTTTTTAAAAGTCTAGCATCTAACATCTAAAATCTAATATCTAACGTCTAAGTCTACAGCGGTTTGAACTGCTCAAACATCTGGCGGCAGTCGTTGCAGTAGTGCATGGACCGGCAAAGCGTCGGGCCGAAAGGCGTGCGTAAAGTGGTGTTCTCGCTATCGCAGTAGGGGCACTTGGCATACTCCAGGATATCGAGGTCCAGGATCAGGTCATACTTGGGCGGCGGGGCCAGGCCGAATTCCTTTAAATATTGCCGTCCCTTCTCCGATACCTTGTTGCTGTTCCAGGGGTTATCAAAGCTCATCGTGACCGTGTGGCTCGTGATGCCATGCTTTTCCAAGGTGCGCTCCACGTCCTTTTTCATGTAGTCCATGGCCGGGCAGCCGGCAAAGGTCGGCGTCATGTTCACCGTCACGTGGCCTTCCCCGGAAATCTCCACACCCGTGATCACGCCCAGATCCACCAGCGAGAGCACCGGTATCTCGGGGTCTTTCACCTCTTCGAGCAGGGTCAGTATGTGTTCTTTGGTTAGTGTCATTTTGAGGTATCAAGTATCACGTAGCACATATCACGATTTTCATACTTTAGTAAGAGTGTTCTATAGTCAGGCGAATTGCACCACACTATAAAGAGTCGTGCTACGTGATACGTGTGTCGTGATACGTTTTAAAAACTACCACTCGGCCGATGGGTCAATCTTGAAGACTTCGGCCATTTCGTCGAGGAGCGGTTGCAGGTGCTCGGTGTGCTCCCCGTAGCGGCCGCCATACTTGGGGGTTATACTTTCCAGCTCCGGCAGTTTGAGTTCTGTTTTCTCCAGTACGGCCTGTATGCGCTTAAGCCACTCGGCTTTCACCGCTTCCTCGCCTTCGTACACGCCGGCTTCGATCAGCTGCTGCTCATACTTGGATGGCTCAAACAAGGCCAGGGCGTAAGGAAGCGCCTCGGTAAGTGACGATTGGAGGCGCAGGATGGCTTCTTCGGTAGAGGCGCCTAGGTTCTTGATCCAGGTGTTGGCATGCAGCACGTGGTATTTCACTTCGCCCTTGAGCTTGGTGGCTACCTTGGCAATGGGCTCGTAGCTCGAGCGGCTCAGCATCTCGAAGCGCACGGTCTCGGCATTGTCAAACAGGAAATGGCGGATCAAACTAAAATCATACTCGCCGTTGGGCAGCTCGACCAACTGCGAGTTATGGAACTGCCCGGCGTTACGCGTAAACGCAACCGTGTCCGGCTCTGCTTCGCCTAACTCGTTCAACAAAGTATAAAAGGCCAGGCTGTGGCCGATTTTGTCCTGCGCCATCGACGAAAAGGCAATGTCTTCTTCGAGTATCGGGCCGAAACCGGTCCACTCGGAATTGCGGTGGCCAAGTATGAGCTGGTCGTCGGCTAGTTTGTATAACAGGTCTTTTATTGCGAGCTCGTTCATTATTGCACAGGTGTCGTTTTGTTCTCCTCTTTATACTTGGTGATCTTGTCCATGACCTTATAGGCTGTGGCTTCGCGGTATTTCTTTTCCGGGGTGGTCAGCCACATGTCCTTGTCTGCTTCCTCAGACTGCAGCACGTGCCTGGACTTTACCACCCACACGTTCACGATCGGGCCTTTGTCGCCGAATTGCTGCCTGGCTTCCTGCAGCGCTTCCTGGTACGAAGTGGCCATCACACGGCCGACATGGGTATGCGCTTTCCCGCGTTTTTTCAGATGGAAGATCTCGTAGGGCTCCAGCTGCTCGCTGCGCTCGGTAGGCTCTTCTGCGCGCATCACCTCGTACACGTTTTCACTGTCGCCTACATAGGGCGTTACCATGATGTGTGAGGTGCGGGCCACCCACATGCCGGTGCAGGCAGCACGGCGGCTGTACTGCTCTTTCGAAAACAGGAACGCTACTTCTTCGTTTGGTGCGTGCACGGGGCCTACGTACGTATAAGCAGTGCCTTCTTTTTTCTGATGAAATGCTTCGTATGTTTCAAACTGATCCAGCGCGGGCTTCGCTTCCACAGGCGGCTGCTCGCCTTCCGGCAGGTTCAGTCGGGTTACTCTTGGGTCTAATGATGTCAGAGACATAGTTAAAAGTTATGAGTTAAAAGTTATGAGTTATGAATGGAAGAGCACTTTTAACTCTTAACTCATAACTCTAAACTGCCATTGGCTATGCCAATGGCTTCACGTACTTTGCTTTTGGGTTGAGCAGAGCCCGGCGTACCCAGGCACCGCGCTCTTCGGCGGTGCGGCGTACGGCCAAACGCTCGGCGTTGCAGGGGCCATCGCCGTTGATCACGCGCTTGAACTCTTCCCAATCCGGCTCGGTGTAGTCCCACTTGCCGGTTTCCGGGTTCTTCTTCAGGTTCGGGTCCGGCAGGGTAAGGCCCAGCTCCCAGATCTTGGGCACGTACATGTCCAGGAACTGCTGGCGCATGTCGTCGTTGGTGGCCATTTTTACTTTCCACTTCATCAAAATCTCCGTGTGCGTGCTCATCTTGTCCGGAGGTCCGAAAAAGTGCATGATTGGGCCCCACCAGCGGTTGAGCGCGGCTTGAATCATTTCACGTTGCTTCACAGAACCGGTAGCCATGTGCACCACGGCATCGTGGCCATACTTGAGGTGGAAGGCTTCTTCGGCGCAGATCCTGTCCAGGGCACGGCAGTAAGGGCCGTAGCTGCCTTTGGCGTTGGCCAGCTGGTTGACAATAGCACCCGCGTCGATAAGCCAGGAAATGATGTTGGAATCGGCCCAGGTAAAGGCCGGGTAGTTGAACACGTTGGAATATTTGCTTTTGCCGTTGATCAGGTCGGTGAGCATTTGCTCGCGTGGTTTGCCCAGCGTTTCGGCAGCAGAGTAAAGCAGCTGCGCGTGGCCTACTTCGTCCTGTACCTTCGCCATTTGTGCCAGCTTTCTTCTAAAGCCCGGCGCACGCGTGATCCAGGTGCCTTCCGGCAGGGAGCCGATGATCTCGGAGTGCGCATGCTGCTCGATCATGCGGGTCAGTTGCTTGCGGTATAGCTCGGGCATCCAGTCGTTAGGCTCGATCTTTTCGCCGCGCTCGATGCGTGCTTCAAACTCGGCCAGCTTTACAGGGTCTTCGCTCTGCAAAGTGTCGAATTTGGTAGCTTCAAAAACGTTTCCTCCTCCGTACATGATATTTATAGTTTTAAGGTTCAGGTAAAGTGCCGGGCTGGTTAGGTGGCAGCCCGGCGATTAGTTAGTTTGTGGTTGGCGTGTATTAAGTTTGTTTCAATCCGTTCAGTAGCATGGTTGCCAGGTTATCGGCAATTTCATCGGGTGTCATTTTGCCTTCCGGCTTATACCAGGTATGGATCCAGTTGAGGCTCGAAAGGATGGTGAGCGCGGCAAACTTTTCGTCCGGAACCGTAAACTCACCACTTTGCATACCTGCTTGGATGATGAACCGGAAACGCGCTTCATACTTGTCGCGCAGCGCCAGGAAGGTGCTATGAAAAGGGTCGCTCAGGTGGCGCCACTCATGCAGAAAAACGGCCGACGCTGCGGTGTTTCGGGTCAACACATGCACGTGCGCCTGAATGGCCCGGCGCAGCTTTTCAGTCGCAGAGGCATCCGGTGTCTGGGCTGCATCAAGTGCTTCAAAAAACTCGGTTGCCATCCGGAAGCATACCCGTTGCAGGATTTCTTCTTTCGATTTGATATGCGAGTAAATACTGGCTGCTTCAATGCCGAGGGCATTGGCCAGGTCGCGCATAGAAGTGGCCGAAAAGCCTTTTGACTTAAAAAGGCTGGTGGCAGTAGTTTCGATCTGCTGTTTTCGGCTCAAGACGCTTTCTCCCATAGTATACAAACAAATATAAGCAACCTAACGTTCGTTAGCAAATTTGTTATTGTAACGGCAGCCGGAAAAGAAGAGTTGCGGGTTGGGCTGCATCAGGATTTTCAGCATCAAGGAATTAACAGGATGATGCCGCACCTGGTGAGCCATACTTTATACTTGCGTTCATTTCAAAAATATACTTTCTTCAGCCTGTTGCTGGTGCTGATATGCGCCAGCCCCTGTGGCACGAAGTACCTGAAGTATAATCCATTCTGCCCATCCTCGTTCGGTAAGATGGTGCGTTATTTGCTCGGGTTTACCGGGGCAATCTGCCTGCGAATCGTATATTTGAAAACCGGCTGCTGCTAATGTAGCGTAACTATACTAAACTCTACCTCATGGCTACTACATCTAACTCTACCCAAACGCAGGCAACTGCCTACGTTACCTACCATGTGCAGGAGCGCGTGGGATATATTACCTTGGCCCGACCTGAAAAACGGAATGCGCTGAACTTCGAAGTGGTGCTGGAGCTGAAGCGGGCATTTGCCAAAGCCGAAGACGATGACGTTTGTAAAGTGATCGTGTTGCGGGCCGAAGGCCAGGTATTCTGTGCCGGCGCCGACCTGGAATACCTGCAGCAACTGCAGCAAAACGATTACCACGAGAACCTGGCAGATTCCACCCACCTGATGGAGCTGTTCCGGTTGATTTATACTTTGAAAAAAGTGGTGATCGCTCAGATCCACGGTCACGCCATTGCGGGCGGCTGCGGGCTGGCCACCATCTGCGATTTTGGCTTTACAGTGCCGGAGGCAAAGTTTGGCTATACCGAAGTGAAGATCGGCTTTATACCTGCCATTGTAAACGTGTTTCTGCTGCGCAAAATAGGAGAGGCTCGTGCCAAGCAACTGCTTCTGACCGGCGATCTGATCTCGGCAGAAGAGGCGGCACGATATGGCCTGGTAAACTTTGTAGTGCCCGCTGCAGAACTGGAAGCCCGTGTTTTTGACTTTGCCCAGAAGCTCTGCACCGAAAACTCCCGCCAGTCGATGGAGGTAACCAAGGAGATGATTGCGCGTGTACAGGGCATGAGCCTGGAAGAAGGGCTGCAATATGCGGCAGAGATGAATGCGGTGGCCCGCGGAAGCGATGACTGCCAGCGCGGCATTGCTGCTTTTCTAAATAAAGAGCCCCTCAATTGGTAATCTTGTTTAAGTTTCTAAACTATTTGTTAAACTTGCTGTTTGATCTGTATGCTACTAGGCATCGGGATTATGCTAACGGTTTTTGTGGCCATGGAAGGGGTAGCCTGGTTCATGCACAAATACGTGCTTCATGGTTTTTTATGGTTCCTGCATAAATCCCATCATACACGCCATCGCCATGCGTTCGAGTTAAATGACCTGTTTTTTGCCTACTATGGCACCCTGGCCATGCTGTTCTTTCTTTTTGGCAGCGACCCCATTGACTACAGGTTCTGGATCGGCGCGGGTATAAGCTTGTATGGTATTGCCTATTTTGTCATACACGATGTCTTTATTCACAGGCGCTTAAAGGTGTTTGGTAAAACGTCTAACGTTTACCTCAAAGCCCTGAACATGGCGCATAAAGTACATCATAAAACAGCAGGCAAGTATGGGGCTGCCTCGTTTGGCATGCTGTGGGTAGCACCCGCATACTTCCGGACAGCACATAAAATAGTTCAGAAACAGCAAGACCGTGGCGCAATACACAATTAAAGAATTAGAGCATCTTTCGGGTATCAAGGCGCATACCATCCGGGTGTGGGAGCAGCGGTATAATATCCTTTGCCCGCAACGCACCGATACCAACATCCGCTATTACAGCGATGAGGATCTTAAAAGCCTGCTTAATATTTCGCTGCTCAACGAGCGGGGGTATAAGATCTCGCGCATCGCCAAGATGGAGCAGGAACAGATCCTGCAAACCGTGCGGCAGCTCTGCGAAGCGCCTTGCCAGGGTTCGCACCACATCAGTTCGCTGGTGGCAGCCATGGTGGACATGGACGAGGATAAGTTCGACAAAGCGCTCTCGACGGCAACGCTGCAGCTGGGCTTTCAGGAAGTGATGCACGAGGTGATCTATCCTTTTCTGAATAAGATCGGCATCCTGTGGCAAACGGGCAATATCAGCCCGGCACACGAGCATTTTGTCTCCAACCTGATTCGCCAGAAGTTAATTGTAGCCATAGACGGACAGGTGGTGCGCAGGCAGGAAGGAGCCCCGACCTACCTGTTATACCTGGCCGAGGGCGAGCTGCACGAGCTGGCGCTGCTCTACATGAATTATATCATCAGGCTGCACAACCTGCATGTGATCTATTTGAGCCAGAACCTGCCTTTTAAGGACCTGGAGCTGACTTACGAACAATGCAAGCCGGATTATATCTGCACCGTCATGACCTCGGCACCTGAGCGCGACCAAGTGCAGGGCTACCTAAACAAACTCTCTGAGCGCTTCCCCGATTGCCAGATCATGGTGTATGGCTTTCAGGTGCAGTATGACTTTCTAACGTTCCCGGCCAATGTGCGGCGCTTAGACTGTATGCGTGATTTTATGGCGCTTTTCAAGCAAAAAGAATTTACCCGAAAGCAGTAAGTCGCTCCGATAGCAGCAGTTGAACTGCCAAACTTAGTTGTAATACTCCACCGCTGGCCGGCCAGTATCATTTCTGTTGATACTGTCCGGCTTTTTCCTTTCTGCCATACACCCAGCTAAATCAACCGTTTACAGGGTACCGCGTGTAGTTGGTCTATTTTGTTGAATGTATTTGTTAAAAATATTCTACAAAAATATTTTTTTACATACAAGCCTCGTATATTTGTTTATGGTTTTACGATAAACTATAAACAGAATGACTGCAATCGATTTTTCAACTATGGTACAGGGAGTGGCCCAGTCGTTGCGGCCGGCAGCTATGAACCTGACCCGCGATGCCGATGATGCCAAAGACCTGGTACAGGAAACATTGCTCAAAGCGCTCAACAACCCCGATAAGTTTAAGACAGGTACCAACCTGAAGGCGTGGCTATACACGATCATGCGCAACACTTTTATCAATAACTATAACAAGATCACCAAGCGCAGCAGTAACATCGATAGTGCCGAATACCTCCAGTACCTCAACGCCGACGAAAACTATATCACCCAGAACAAAGGCTCGGCCACCTTTGTGATGAATGACATTAACCAGGCCATCAGCAAACTGAACGAAGAGCACCGCACGCCGTTTATGATGTATTATGTGGGTTATAAGTACCTGGAAATTGCCGAAAAGCTGCAGATCCCGATCGGCACGGTAAAGAACCGCATCCACATTGCGCGCAAGGAACTAAAGCAAATGCTCAAGGTTTACCAGCAAGAAGCTTAGCCCTTTAGCCCCAAACTCGTATTACCTGCTATGGCGCATCCAAAAGTAATCGTTATCGGCTCCGGTTTCTCCGGCTTATCGGCGGCAACGTGCCTGGCCGACCGCGGCTATGAAGTAACGGTGCTGGAAAAGAACAGCACCCCGGGCGGACGGGCCAGGAGCTTTACCGAGGCTGGCTATACGTTTGATATGGGCCCGAGCTGGTACTGGATGCCCGATGTGTTTGAATCCTACTTCCGGCGTTTCGGAAAATCCACCGCGGATTATTATACCCTGCAGCGCCTGGATCCGTCCTATACCATTGCTTTTGGGGAAGAAGACTTTATGCCGGTGCCCGCATCGCTGGATGAAATGCGCGCTCTTTTTGAAAGTATGGAGCCTGGCAGCGCCCGCCAGCTGGACAAGTTTCTGGCGCAGGCCGCCTACAAGTATGAAGTGGGCATCAACCAACTGGTATACAAGCCCGGGCGCTCTGTTACCGAATTTATGAGCCCGCGCCTGCTGCTGGATGTGTTGCGGCTGGATGTTTTTCAGTCGTTCCACAAGCACATTCGCCGTTTTTTTAAGAACGAGAAGATCATCAAGCTCATGGAGTTTCCGATCCTGTTTCTGGGTGCGTTGCCCCAGAACACGCCGGCGCTTTACAGCCTGATGAACTATGCCGATATCAAGATGGGTACCTGGTACCCGATGGGCGGCATGTATAAGATCGTGGAAGGAATGGTGCAGCTGGCAGAGGAGAAAGGCGTGCAGTTTTTCTACAACCAGGAAGTGAAGCAGATCGAAGTGCAGGAAGGTACGGCCCGCAACGTGGTTACCGCCACCGGCACGTTTGCTGCTGACGTGGTGGTAGCCAGCGCCGATTACCACCATGTGGAAAAAGACCTGCTCACTGGCGAGTATAAAAGCTACAGCGACGCGTATTGGGAGAAAAGAGTGATGGCACCCTCCTCGCTGATCTTTTACCTGGGCGTGAACAAACGCCTGCAAAACCTGCAGCACCATACCTTGTTTTTTGACGAGGACTTTGGTCCGCATGCACATGAGATCTATACTGATCCGAAGTGGCCCGCAAAACCGCTTTTTTATGTGTGCGCCCCTTCCGTTACAGATCCATCCGTAGCACCGCCTGGCTGCGAGAACCTATTCATTCTAATCCCGGTGGCGCCAGGCTTGGAAGATACGGAAGCTACGCGGGAGCATTACTATAACCTGGTGATGGATCGCCTGGAGCGCCTTACCCGGCAGGAGGTACGCAGTGCGGTGGTATACAAGCGCAGCTATGCCCACCGCGATTTTATGGGAGATTACCATGCTTTTAAGGGCAACGCTTATGGGCTGGCGAATACGCTGCTGCAAACGGCGCTGTTAAAGCCTGGTTTGAAGAGCAAAAAAGTGAGCAACCTGTTTTACGCCGGCCAGCTAACGGTGCCTGGGCCCGGCGTGCCGCCTTCGCTGATATCGGGGCAGGTGGTAGCCCGCGAAATTGAGAAGGAATATGCCGCGCCGGTTTCTGTAAACGTAGAACTGTCAAACCCCTGAGTGCATGGAGCTATACAAACAAACGTGTCTTAAATGCAGCAAAGTAATCACGCAGGCCTACAGCACCTCTTTTACGCTGGGCATCAAAACACTGCATCAAAAATTTCATATGCCCATCTATGGCATCTATGGGTTTGTGCGCTGCGCCGATGAGATTGTAGACACGTTTCATGCCCATGATAAACGCCGGCTGCTACAGGAGTTTAAACATCAGACTTTCGAGGCCATCGCCAGCGGCATCAGCCTGAACCCCGTACTGCATGCCTTCCAGTCCGTGGTTAACGAGTATAACATCGACCAGGCGTATATCACGGCCTTCCTAAATAGTATGGAAATGGACCTGGAGGATCATATTTACGATGCGTCGCTTTACCGGGAATACATCTATGGTTCGGCCGAAGTGGTGGGGCTGATGTGCTTAAAAGTATTCTGCGAAGGCGACGAGGCCATGTTTGAGCGCCTGCGGGAGCCGGCCAGCCGGCTGGGTGCTGCTTTCCAGAAAGTGAACTTTTTGCGCGACATGCAAAGCGATTTCAAGGACCGCGGCCGCATATACTTCCCCAAAGTGGAGTTTAAAACCTTTAGCAACAGCTGTAAAGCCGAGATAGAAGCCGATATACGGAATGATTTCGAGGCAGCCTATGTTGGCATAATGGCATTGCCGCCCACCGCCCGCATGGGTGTATACCTGGCGTATGTCTATTACCTGAAGCTATTCCGGAAAATTCAAAGCTTGCCGGCAACCCACATCCTGAAAGAGCGCGTAAGAGTACCTGACAATAAAAAGCTGGCGCTCCTGCTCAGCTCGTATCTCAGGTACAGACTTAACGCGATCTAAATGACGAAACACTTTTTACTGGTACTTTTACTTTTAGTAGTTGGCAGAACGTGGGCAGCTGATACCGCACGTTACAAAGTAGACGAGCTCCGCCTCAAGTACCTGAAAGCGAGCACCGACGAAAATGCTGCCCGGGAATTTAACAAAGAGATGCAGGCTTATAATGGCCAGAACGCCCTGATAAAAGCCTACCAGGCTGCCTCGGTAGCGGTTATGGCCAAGTATATCTGGAACCCTTATGGCAAACTGAAGCAGATCAAAGCTTCTTCCGCTATCTTCGAAGAGGCTGTGAAACTGGATAGCAGGCATCCTGAGATCCGGTTTTTGCGCTTTACCGTGGAACATTATGTGCCCCGTTACCTGGACCTGAGCGCGCACGTGGACGAAGACAAGCGCATTGTGATCAGCAGTCTGCAGGCATACCCTAAATCGGAGCTTTCGCAGGGCGTGGCCCGTACTATTCGCGATTTTATGCTCTCGAAAGACCACTGCACCGAAGCCGAAAGAAAGGTGCTGCGCAATATCCGTATCTGACAGGCTGCAGGCAGGAACGGGGCAGGAGGCTGATCAAGTAAGAAGTAATATTCATTTATAAAACCAGTGCCTAGATGTACATCTACCTGTACCTGAACATTGCTACCGTTCTGTTTCCGCTGCTGCTCTCGTTTGATAAGCGGGTGGCTTTCTATAAAAAGTGGCCGGCACTTTTTCCGGCTATACTTGTGAACGCGTTGTTTTTTATCACCTGGGATATGTTTTTTACCAGTATCGGGGTATGGGGTTTCAACGAGAAATACCTGGTGGGCTTATACTTGTTTAACCTGCCGCTGGAAGAAGTGCTGTTCTTTATCACGGTGCCGTATGCCTGCGTGTTTATCTACGAGGTGCTGAACGCCTACATCCCCACTGACCTGCTGCAGCCTTCGGCCAAAGCCATTGCAGTTCTGCTCATGCTGGCCCTGCCCCTGATCGGTATCTTTAATATCTGGCGCCTTTATACTTCTGTTACCTTCTGCCTGCTTAGCCTGATGCACCTGGTGCATCTGCGCTTTTTTGCCGACAAGCTGCTGGGACGTTTTTACCTGGCTTACGTGGTGCACCTGGTGCCATTCCTGCTGGTAAACGGCGTGCTGACCTCCCTGCCGGTGGTGTGGTATAACAACCAGTATAACCTGGGCCTGCGCCTGGGTACCATTCCTGTAGAAGATACCATGTATTCGATGATGATGCTGCTACTGACCATTTCGGTATACGAAGGCCTGCTGAAACGAAAATCACATAAACAATATCAGGTCTTGCCTGTATAAAAGGTATGAACAGCCTCCAGGTAACGATTGACGCAAATTCCGGCTTCTGCTTTGGCGTGGTGTATGCCATCCAGATGGCAGAAGATCTGCTGGACGAGCAGGGGTATTTATACTGCCTGGGCGATATTGTGCACAACGACGAGGAAGTGGAGCGCCTGCAGCAACGCGGCCTGCGCATTATCGATCACCAGCGCTTGCGGGAGCTGCACCACGAGGCCGTGCTGATCCGGGCGCACGGGGAGCCGCCGGAAACCTACCAGATTGCCCTGCAGAATAACCTGCGGCTGATAGATGCCTCCTGCCCGGTGGTGCTCAAGCTGCAGAACCGCATCAAAACCTCTTACGACAAAAAAGACAAGATCTTTATTTACGGCAAACACGGCCACGCCGAAGTGCTGGGCCTGCTGGGGCAAACGAGCAACGAAGCGGTGGTTTTTGAAAGTATGGAGGAGTTGCTGCAGCACGAGCTACCCGCCAATATTACGCTCTATAGCCAGACCACCAAAAGCACCGACAGCTTTTACCGCATCAAAAATGCCTTGCAGGAAAAAGGCTATACCGTGGATGCCAACGATACGATCTGCCGGCAGGTGTCTAACCGCGACAAAGAACTGCGTAAGTTTGCTTCCGGGTTTGATAAGATCGTTTTTGTATCCGGTACCAAATCCTCCAATGGTAAGGTGCTCTACGAAGTATGCAAAGCCACCAATCCGGCCACTTATTTCATTTCGAAGGTAGAGGAGCTGGATCCCGGCTGGTTTGCCCCCGGCGATAAGGTGGGAATTTGTGGGGCTACCTCCACGCCCTTATGGCTGATGGAACGGGTTCGGGATGCCTTGCTCAAGTATGACGAGTAACAGCATACAAAGCTATTGCCTTACCGAACTTCTACGGGCAGAAAAGGGCCGCCGGAACTGCGTACGTCATCATTCGTAAATCAGCATACATGCTTAAAAAGAGAGATTACAGGGGGATAGTTGTAGCGCTCGTACTGGTAGTTTGCTGGGCGGGCCTGCTTTTATACTTGCTCACTTCCTTCCCGGTTGATTTCGCCTCGCCGCTTACCTACCTGTTTGTGCTCCTGCAGACGCATCTTTATACCGGCCTTTTTATTACTGCGCACGATGCCATGCACGGGGTAGCCGCCCCGGGCCGCCCGGCTCTGAACAGAAGTATAGGCACCCTAACGGCGTTGCTTTTTGCCTATAACTGGTACCCGCGCCTGCTACCCCGCCACCATCAGCATCACCGGCACGTGGCCACCGGGCAGGATCCGGATTATCACCAGGGCGGTTTCTGGGCCTGGTACCTGCGTTTTCTCAAGCAATACATTACGTGGTGGCAGCTTGTGTTAATGGCCCTTACCTTTAACCTGCTTAACCTGCTCTTTCCACTCGAGAATGTGATTCTCTTCTGGATGCTGCCGGCCATACTGGCTACTTTCCAGTTATTTTATTTCGGCACCTACCTGCCGCACCGTGGCGAGCATGCGGCGGATAATGTGCACAAATCAACAACTCAGGCTAAAAACCATGTATGGGCTTTTGTGAGCTGCTATTTTTTCGGCTACCATTACGAGCACCACGACAAGCCCTATTTGCCCTGGTGGCAGTTGTATAAAACAAAATAAGTCTCTCTTTTTAATTTTCTAAGCTTAGCTGTAACTATTAAAGGGTTGTGGGAGTATGCAACAGCTATAGTTATACTTTTTGATAACTAAGTACAGCAATTGCTTCATCTAAGCTTTTCACCCTCTATCAATCCTTTCATGAAATCACCTTTACCTTCCTTGCGGATGTTGGTTGGGCTTGTGTTGCTCACCCTGGTGGGGAGGCCTGTGCTGGCCGGCAACAATCCGAATTCTGTTAAAACAGGCGTCAGTTATGTATGGCTCTCCGATTATGACAGCCAGGGAATCATGTTCAGTGACCAGTTCACGCATTACCTGCGGGGCAATAAAATGGCGCTGGGGCTCAATGTCGGCTTGCTGGCAGCTTCCCGTTTTGATGAGATGAAGCAGATCTACGCCATCAAGAATACGTTTTACATGGCCACCCTCGAAGCCAGTTACGACCTGCTCAATAACGAAACGATCCGGCTGCGGGTGGGAGCAGGCCCCAGTGTGCGGCACCGGGCCGAGATCAGTTCCAGCGATGCCGACCAGGGTACCATCGACGGCTCCGTAAAACACATCAAAACTTCGGAAGCCGGGTTCAATGTTTTCCTGGCAAACGACTTTGGCGTCTTGCGCCATGGCGTGGCCGGTGCCCGGATAGAGTACTTTCATTATGCCAAAGGCACCCCCATTTTGTCGCTGGGGATGCACATTGGCTTTGCCTTTTAAGCAGGATAAAATCCGGTTTGCAAGGGAGCTTTTAGCTCCCTTTTTTGTTGCCCTTTCCGGATGGTTTGGAGGGCAAGCAAGCCCCTGGCTGGCAGGGTGTTTTCCCACTTTTGATCACGAGGTCTGGAAAAACCTACCACTTTGCCCCACTCTTTCCACGATTTACCACCCTGCCTGTGGATATCTATCGAAAATAGGTAATATTATATATTTTTGCTGTTAAATAATTGTAAATCAATTAGTTGAAATATTAAAAGGTAGTATGTTAAGCAATTGCAAGCTTCAAAGCAAAAAAACTTATACCCAAAATATAGGGTTTGTGGTGTGGATAATGTGGATAAGTGGGGTGGATAACCATAATTTATCCACAAAGTGGTAAAAAGTGGTAGATTGTGGTTGTTGAGTTTTGCTGAATCGCTACATTTGTATACTCCGAGAACCACACGGATAAAAACCCATAGATATGAACTTCCTCTCCGGCGAGTACGAGTGCAAGATCGATCCGAAGGGAAGGTTGGTTTTACCTGCAAAGATAAAAGCCAACCTGCCGGAGGCGTCTGGCAATCACGTGGTGCTGACAAGAGGATTTGAACCATGTCTGGTGCTTTATCCGAAAGCCGACTGGAAAGTGATTTATGATAAAGTGGCGGGCCTGAACGAGTTTAACGAAGAGTACCGCCAGTTTCAGCGCAACTTCTTCCGGGGCAATACCGAGGTGGAGCTGGATGGCGCCGGCCGTTTTATTGTGCCCCGCACGATGGCGCGCTTTGCAGAACTGGACAAGGAAGCGATAGTAGTGGGGTTGGGTAACCGCGTGGAGATTTGGAATCCGGACAAGTATGATGAGTTCCTGATCAAGGACCAGCAGAGTTTCTCGCAGCTGGCCCAGAAGTTTTTAGGAGATAAACCAGGCGAGGAGCCTTTGATTTAATGGAATACCATCGTCCCGTATTGTTGCAGGAATCGGTTGAGGCCATGGGCATCAGACCGGATGGCGTGTACGTGGATGTGACCTTTGGCGGGGGCGGCCACTCGGCCCTGATTTTAAGCAAGCTTACAGCCGGTAAGCTGTACAGTTTTGACCAGGACCGCGATGCCGAGGAGCAATCCCGCAAGTTGGAAGGGGAAACTTTTCAGTTTGTGCGGGCCAATTTCCGCGATCTGAAAAAGTACCTGCGCCTGTACCGGGTAAAAGAAGTGGATGCCATTCTGGCCGACCTGGGTGTTTCGTCGCACCAGTTCAACGTGCCGGAGCGTGGTTTTTCCACTCGCTTCGATGGGCCGCTGGATATGCGCATGAATCCCGAAGCAGGTACCACTGCCAAGGAAGTGCTGGAAACTTACTCTGAAGAGCAGTTGCACCGCATCTTTGGGATGTATGGCGAGGTGAAAAATGCCCGTACCCTGGCTCGCACGATTGTGGAGAAACGCGCCCGGGCGCCACTCGATACGATCAATGATTTTAAGCAGGCCATCAGCTCCTGCACACCGAAAGGTAAAGAAAATAAATACCTGGCCCAGGTATTTCAGGCGCTTCGCATCGAAGTGAACGACGAAATGAAGGCGCTGGAAGAGATGCTGCAGCAGGCGGCTGAGGTGCTCAAGCCTGGTGGCAGGCTGGTGGTGATTTCTTACCACTCGCTGGAAGACAGGCTGGTGAAGAACTTTATCGCCAAAGGCAAATTTTTTGGAGAAGTAGAGAAAGATCTTTTCGGCAACGAGCTTAAACCACTTGATGCTGTCAGTCGCAAACCGATCGTTCCTTCGGAACAGGAATTACTGGAAAATAGCCGCTCACGGAGCGCCAAACTGAGAGTAGCAGCAAAACGAGAACTGGATGATTGATTAACAGCTAACCTGGTTAGCTTCAAATAAAGCATTAATTATGGCTTCGAACCTGATGACTAAAAAAGCAACCGCGCCCCGCTACAACACGGTGCGTGTGAAGCCAGAGGAAGAGGTGGTGCAGCCAAAAGCGCCGCAGCCCAAAGCCAGGAGCTTCAGCTTATTTGCGCTGCTCGACAAGTATGCCAACATCGATTCGTTGTTTGAGGAAGGAGTGCCGCTCAAGTATATGCCGCATGTCCTTTTTCTGACGTTTATTACCCTTTTCTATATCGGCAACACCCATTTTGCCGAAAAGACGATCCGTAAAATTGATAAGATCAAAGTAGAGACCGAAGATTTGCGGGCCGATTATACGACGCTCAAGTCGGAGTATATGGAAGCCAGCAAGCAGTCGGAAGTGGCGCGTAATGTAGCCCCGCTCGGCCTGATCGAAAGTTCATCGCCCCCTTACCAAGTGCTTGTACCTGCCGATGAATATTAAGAAATCCATACTGGTTCGTGTGCGGATAGCCTTTCTGGCTATCTGCCTTTTTGCATGCGCCATTGTGTACAAGGTAGTTGCTATCCAGTTTATGGATGGGGCGAAGTGGAAGGAGATCTCCAAGGAGCGGCGCATTCATTATCAGCCTGTGTTTGCTACCCGCGGCAATATCTACTCCGACAACGAGAGTATACTAGCCACCTCGCTGCCTTTTTACCGGGTTGCTTTTGATCCTACCGTATCGGATGCGGAGGTTTTTAATGCCGGTGTCGATTCCCTGTCCCTGCTGCTGTCGCGGTATTTTAAGGACCGGCCGGAAGAGTACTATCGCCGCAAGATCAAGAATGCCCGCCATGCCGGGCGGCGTTATATTCGCCTGAACGGCCGCCAGGTTGATTACCAGGCTAAAAAAATGATGGCCAAATGGCCTATTTTCCGTTCCGGCAAAAACAAGGGAGGTGTTATTTTCGAGAAGGTCGAAAAGCGCTTTAAGCCGTTTGGCATCCTGGCGGACCGCACCGTGGGCTTTATAAACGAAGACAAGAACGGCGCAGGACTGGAGTATAGCTTCAACAGCGACCTGGCCGGTACCGATGGGGAGGCTCTTTTTGAGCGCATTGCCGGGGGCAACAAGCAGATTAACGATGGCACAGAAGTACAGCCCCAGCATGGCTACGACATCCGGACAACGCTCGATATCAACCTGCAGGATGTGGCGGAGAACGCCCTCTATAAAACGCTGGAGAAAACAGATGCCGACCATGGCTGCGTGATTCTAATGGAAGTAAAGACCGGCGAGATCAAGGCCATTGTGAACCTGGGCAAAACCACCGGCGGCTACATCGAGGATTATAACTATGCTGTGGGCAGCCAGGGACGCACCGAGCCGGGCTCTACCTTTAAGCTGGCCTCGATGATGGCCATGTTCGAGTATACCAACAATGCCCTCAGCCTGGGAGATACAGTGGATACCGGCAAAGGAACCTATCGCATCAAGAACACCACCATGAGCGACTCCAAGCACGGGGGCAATGGGAAAATAACGGTGCAGCAGGTATTTGAGAAATCCTCGAACATTGGGGTGGCGAAGCTGATGGAGAAAACCTTCGGCAATAACCCGCAGGCCTATATTGACTACCTGCATAAATTCGGGCTGGATAACACGTTGGGCTTCCAGATGGATGGGGAAGCCAGGCCATTTATGAAGAACCCCAGCGACCGTACCTGGTATGGCACGACCCTTACTTCCATGGGCATTGGTTACGAGCTGAAAATCTCGCCGCTGCAGACGCTGGCTTTTTACAATGCTGTCGCCAATAATGGCGTAAAAGTGCAGCCCATTATCGTCAAGCAGATCAGTAAAGCAGATAAGGTGATCCAGTCTTTTAAGACGCGGGTGCTGGTAGACAAAATATGCTCTGATGAGACCCTTAAAAAGCTGAAGACGATGATGGAAGGGGTAGTGGAGAATGGCACTGCCAAAAATATCCTGAGCGCAGACTATAAAGTGGCCGGCAAAACTGGCACGGCCCGAAAGGTGAAAGACGGCCGCTATGTGCGGTCCTATTCCGCCTCATTTGCCGGCTACTTCCCGGCAGACAACCCCAAGTATAGCTGCATTGTAATCATCGACGACCCGAAAGGGGTAAATGTGTATGGGGGAGATGCGGCGGCGCCGGTGTTTAAAGAACTGGCCGATAAAGCGTACGCCCGCGACCTGGCCATGCACCGGCCTTTGAAGGACCGGGTTGTTGCCAACAAAGAGAGTTTGCCCCAAATTAGTGCCGGCAGCTTTGATGACCTGTCGCTGATCTGCAATAAGATCGGCATCAGCAACCACCCTAATGTGTCTCCGGATGAAGAATGGATAAAAGTAGAGCCGGCTAAGCGCTCGCTAAACTTTAAACCAAACCCGGTGCTGGGTGGCCTGGTGCCGGATGTAACAGGTATGACTCTGCGCGATGCGCTCTACATTCTGGGAAATCAACACCTGCAGGTAAAGGTAGAGGGGGCAGGCAAGCGGGTAAAACAGCAGTCGTTGGAGCCGGGTGTTGCTATTGATAAAGAGAAACAGATAACGATTGTGCTAAGCTGATGCAGTTGCTGCAAACCATATTACAAGAGGTTAAGGTCCTGAACACAAAAGGTTCGCTGGATGTGCCGGTTGCGGCCATTACCTTCGATTCGCGGCAGGTGCGTGAAGGGGTAGCCTTTGTGGCCACTCGTGGCGTCCAGGCCGACGGTCATGATTACCTCCCGCAGGCGGTAGCTGCAAAAGCCGTTGCTGTTATTTGCGAGGAATTGCCGGCGGAGCTGGCACCGGACATCACGTATGTGGTGGTGCAGAACTCGGCCGAGGCGCTGGGCAAAATGGCGTCGGCTTTTTATGGCCATCCTTCCCGCAAACTGCAGTTAATCGGCGTGACGGGCACCAATGGTAAAACCACCTCGGTTACCTTGCTCCACAAGCTGTTCCGCGAGCTGGGCTACCATGTGGGGCTGCTCTCTACGGTGCAGAACCAGATCGATGAGACCGTCATTCCGGCCACCCATACTACGCCCGATGCGGTAAAGCTCAACGAGCTGCTGGCGCAGATGGTGCAGGCCGGGTGCACGCATTGCTTTATGGAGGTAAGCTCCCATGCCATGGTGCAGCAACGCGTAGCCGGACTGACATTTGCAGGGGGCGTGTTCACCAACATCACCCACGACCACCTGGATTATCACGGCACGTTTGACGAGTATATCAAAGCAAAAAAATCCTTTTTTGATATGCTACCGAAAAGCGCGTTTGCCCTGGTAAATGCCGACGACAAGCGCGGACCGGTGATGGTGCAGAACACCAGCGCCAGCGTGCATTACTTTGCCTTGCGCAAGATAGTGGATTTTAAAGGCCGCATCATCGACAATACCCTGCAGGGCCTGCACCTAGAAGTGAACGGGCAGGAGATCTGGTGCAAACTGATCGGGGCTTTTAACGCCTATAACCTGCTGGGGGCTTACGGCGTAGCCGTGCTGCTGGGCGAGGATGAGGTAGAGGCGCTGACCGTGCTCTCGGCCCTTGATTCTGCTGCCGGGCGCTTTGACTATATCGTATCGGCCACTCAGGTAACGGGCATTGTGGATTACGCCCATACGCCGGATGCACTTGAAAACGTGCTGCAAACGATCGGCGAAATCCGCAATCCTACCCAGAAAGTGATTACGCTGGTTGGTTGTGGCGGCAACCGCGATGCGGCCAAGCGGCCCATTATGGCCGATATCGCCTGCCGCTTCAGCGACAAAGTGATCCTGACCTCCGATAACCCGCGTTTTGAGGAGCCGCAGGCCATTCTGGCCGAAATGCAGAAGGGCGTAAAACCGCTCGACTACAAAAAAACGCTCTCGGTACTCGACAGAAGGGAAGCCATCAAAACGGCCTGCATGCTGGCCGAGCCGAACGATATCATCCTGGTGGCTGGCAAAGGCCACGAGACATACCAGGAAGTGAAAGGCGTTAGGTATCCTTTTGATGACAAACAGGTATTGCGCGAGACGCTGGAGCAACTGGGAAAGTAACTATAAAACAGCCAAGTATAAAATAAGCTAAAGGTAACCGAATACAACTAAATGCTATATTACCTCTTTACATACCTCGACCGCAAGTTCGACCTTTTTGGAGCTGGTGTATTCCAGTATATCTCCTTCAGGGCAGGTATGGCTACTTTGGTGTCGCTGCTGATTGCCATGATCTTTGGCGGTAAACTGATCAAGGTCTTACAACGCAAGCAGGTGGGCGAGAGCATCCGCGACCTGGGCCTGGAAGGCCAAATGGAAAAGAAAGGCACCCCGACCATGGGCGGACTTATTATCCTGATGGCCATTCTGGTGCCGGTACTGCTGTTTGCCCGCCTCGACAATACCTACATCCTGCTGATGCTTGTTTCTACGGTATGGCTTGGGATGATCGGTTTTCTGGATGATTATATCAAGGTTTTTAAAAAGAACAAGGAAGGGCTGGCCGGCCGCTTCAAGATTCTGGGCCAGATCGGCCTGGGCCTGATTGTAGGATTAACGCTATACTTCTCAGACGACGTAACGGTGCGCCAATATATATTTGCAGACGGCAGCACCTCGGCTGTAAATGCCAGCAGGCACTTTGTGGATGTCAAGTCCATGATCACCACCATTCCGTTCCGCAAAAATAACGAGCTGGACTACTGCAACCTGTTTGCCTTTGCCGGCCCGCTGTTCCAGGACTGGTCCTGCTACCTCTACATTCCGTTTGTGATCCTGGTGATTACGGCCGTATCGAACGGAGCCAACATCACAGACGGTATTGATGGCCTGGCGGCAGGCACTTCCGCTATCATCGGCACCACGCTGGCCATTTTTACCTACGTATCGGGAAACACCATTTTTGCCGATTACCTCGACATCATGTTTATCCCCAACTCGGGCGAGCTGGCCATTTTCTGTCTGGCTTTTGTGGGGGCCTGCGTGGGCTTTTTATGGTACAACACGTATCCGGCGCAGGTATTTATGGGCGATACGGGCAGTTTGGCCATTGGCGGTATTATTGCCGTACTGGCGCTGATCGTGCGCAAAGAACTGCTGATTCCTATACTTTGTGGCATCTTTTTGATCGAAAACCTGTCGGTGATGCTGCAGGTAAGTTACTTTAAGTATACCCGGAAGAAGTATGGCGAAGGCCGGCGCATTTTTAAGATGTCGCCCCTGCACCATCACTACCAGAAAATGGGTTACCACGAGTCTAAAATTGTAGGCCGCTTCTGGATCGTGGGGATCATGCTGGCCATTCTGACATTGGTAACGCTCAAACTACGCTAACACGAAAATGAAGATAGCTATACTTGGTGCGGGAGAGAGCGGCGTAGGAGCCGCTTTGTTGGCAAATGCCAAGGGGCTCGACGTGTTCGTGTCGGACATGGCCCCGATAAAGAAGCCCTATAAAGCCAAGCTGGCCACCGCTGCCATTACTTTTGAAGAAGGTACCCATACTTTTGAGCGCATTCTGGAGGCTTCGGAGATTATCAAAAGCCCGGGCATTCCGGACAAAGCGCCGATCATTCAGGAGGCAGTAAAGCGTGGCATCCCGGTGATTTCGGAGATCGAGTTTGCTGGCCGTTATTCAAAAGCAAAATTCATCTGCATTACGGGCACCAACGGCAAAACCACCACCACGCTGCTCACCTACCACCTGCTGCACAACGCAGGTGTAAATGTGGGGCTGGCCGGCAACATTGGCGAGAGCCTGGCCGAGAAGGTGATCGATGACAAGCACGACTATTACGTGGTGGAGCTGAGCAGTTTCCAGCTGGACAACATGTATCAGTTCAGGGCCCATATTGCGGTACTGACCAACATTACGCCCGATCACCTGGACCGCTACAACTATAGCATGGACAAGTATGCGGCCTCAAAAATGCGCGTGGCGCAGAACATGAAGGGCAGCGACTTTTTCCTCTTTAATGCCGACGACGAGAACATTGCGAAAGCTTTTGAACCGGCAGCTTTTGGGGGTACGGCCGTGCCGTTCTCTCTGCAAGGGGCTGCGCAGGCGAAAGTAACTATGGATGGCAAAACGATCCACGTGGACGTGCCTTTTTACACAGGTGCTGTGGATACGTCAGGATCAAGTCTGATCGGTAAACATAACCAGTACAACACCATGGCGGCTGTGGCGGTAGCCAAACTCGTGGGTGTGGAAGACGAAAGTATAGCCCGCTCACTGGAGACGTTCCAGAATGCGGACCACCGGCTGCAGGAAGTAGGCGTAGCCAAAGAGGTAACCTACATCAACGATTCCAAAGCGACCAACGTGGAAGCAGTGTGGTATGCGCTGGAAGGAATTAAAAGCCCGATCATCTGGATTGCAGGTGGCGTGGACAAGGGCAACGACTACAGTACGCTGGTAGAGCTGGCCCGGGAGAAGGTGAAAGTGCTCATCTGCCTGGGGAAAGATAATGATAAACTGAAGCAGGCGTTTGGGAAAGTAGTGCCGATCATTGCCGAAACGACTTCCATCGATTACGCCGTGCGCCTGAGCCGCTCGCTGGCAACGCCCGGCGACGTGGTGCTGCTCTCGCCGGCCTGTGCCAGTTTTGATCTGTTTAACAATTATGAACACCGTGGACAGCGTTTTAAAGAGGCTGTAGAGAAAATAGTGTTGAAGAAATAGCGGGAAAATATCAAACCGATTTAGCCAGAGGTTATGATTAAGAAGTGGTTACAAGAAAACTTGAAGGGAGATCCTATGCTCTGGGGCATAGTGTTCTTTTTCTCCATTATCAGTGTGCTGGTGGTATACTCTGCCACGGGTACGCTTGCGTACAAAAAAATGGAGGGCAATACGGAATATTTTCTCTTTAAGCATACTTCCCTCATCCTCATCGGCCTCGCTTTTATGTGGGCTGCCCACAAGATCAACTACCGGTATTACTCCAAGCTCTCGTTGCTGGCGCTGTTTGTGTCGGCGCCGTTGCTGCTCGTTACGTATTTCTACGGCTCCAATATCAACGAAGCATCCCGCTGGATCACCATTCCCGTGATCAACCAGACGTTCCAGCCTTCTGACCTTGCTAAACTGGCCCTGATCTCTTACCTGGCCAGCATGCTTTCTAAAAAGCAGCAGATGCTGCACGATATCAAGCGAACGCTGGTGCCTATTTTTGCCTGGACAGTCGTTATTTGCGCCCTGATCGCCCTGACCAATACCTCGACTGCCGTGTTGCTGTTTATGACCTGTATGCTGCTGATGTTTATTGGCCGCGTGCCGATGAAATACCTGGCCGCCGTGGTGCTGATCGGGGTAGTAGTTGGGGGAGCTGCCCTGGTTTTTGGCCAGCGCATGAGCACTGCTGTCAGCCGGGTAGAGGCTTTTATGGACCCGACCAAAACAGCTTTCCAGTTAGAACAATCTTATATCGCTATCGCCACAGGTGGTATTGTAGGCAAAGGCCCTGGCAATAGCGACCAGCGGGATATTCTGCCGCACCCGTATTCGGATTTTATTTATGCCATTATCCTGGAAGAGTATGGCTTGCTGGGCGGCGTTGCGGTGCTGTTCTTATACCTGGCGCTGCTCTACCGGGGGCTGGTGACGGTAAGTAAAAGTAACGGGGCTTTTGGCGGTTTGCTCTCCGCCGGCCTTAGTTTCAGCCTCGTTATCCAGGGGATGATCAACATGGGGGTAGCCGTGGGCCTGGGCCCGATCACGGGTTTGCCGCTGCCGCTGCTGAGTATGGGCGGCACGTCCCTGATCTTCACCGGCATTTCGCTGGGCATCATCTTAAGTGTAAGTCGTACTGATGTAGAGTTTGAGCGTGCAGCCATGGGAGCTGCCGGCACCAAAGCACCTGCAAAAGCACCTGTAAATGCCTGATTCTAACCGACCATATCGCATCATTATCAGCGGTGGCGGCACCGGCGGGCATATTTTCCCGGCCATTGCCATTGCCAACCAGATCCGGGTGGTTAATCCGGCGGCTGAGATCCTGTTTGTGGGTGCCAAAGGCCGCATGGAAATGACGCGGGTACCCGAGGCAGGTTATAAAATTGTAGGGCTTTGGATCAGTGGCCTGCAGCGGCGCCTGACGCTGGATAACCTTTCGTTTCCATTGAAGGTGATCTCCAGTGTGCGGGCAGCGCACCGGATCATCCGCGAGTTTAAGCCCGATGCTGTAGTAGGCGTGGGAGGTTATGCCAGTGGGCCATTGCTGTATGCTGCCACTTCGCGCAACATTCCGGCCCTTATTCAGGAGCAGAACTCGTATGCCGGGATCACCAACAAATTGCTGGGCAAGCGGGTGGGCAAAATATGTGTGGCCTATCCGGGTATGGAGAAGTTCTTCCCGGCCGAGAAGCTGGCGCTGACCGGTAACCCGGTGCGCTCCGACATCATGGCCGGCCATGCCAGCAGAGCCGAGGCTATGGCGCATTTCGGGCTGAACGAGACGAAAAGAACAATACTGGTGATAGGCGGAAGCCTGGGCGCCAGAACCCTGAACCAAAGTATGGCGGCCGGCCTGGATCAACTGGCGCAGGCAGGCTACAATGTAGTATGGCAAACGGGCAAGCTATTTTTCCCGGAGGCCCAAAAACTGGCAGCTAAGTATGAGGCGCAGGTAATTAAGGCATTTGATTTTATAAAGCGGATGGACCTGGCGTATGCGGCGGCCGATGTGGTAATTTCCAGAGCAGGCGCGTTGTCTATTTCAGAGCTATGCCTGGCGGGTAAGCCTGCCGTGCTGGTGCCTTCGCCCAATGTGGCCGAAGACCATCAGACCAAAAATGCCATGGCGCTGGTGCAGCAGCACGCCGCCATCCTGGTGCGTGATGCCGAAGCAGGTGAAAAGCTGGTGCCTGCCGTGCTGCAGCTGGCCAAAGATGACCAGGAGCAACAGCGCCTGCGCACCAATATTCTGAAAATGGCGCGGCCTGATGCTGCTGTCGATATTGTGAACGAGTTACTAAAACTGATCAGGTGAAACTGGAGGACTATACATACATCTACTTCCTGGGCATCGGCGGCATTGGTATGAGCGCCATTGCGCGCTGGTTCAATGCCAAAGGTTATCCGGTATGGGGCTATGATAAAACCCGCACCCCTCTGACAGAGGCCCTGGAGCAGGAAGGTATACGCGTGCACTACTACGACAACCTGGCTAAACTGCCTGAAGAAGTGCTGCAGCACCCAAAAGATACGCTGGTGGTGCTCACGCCGGCCATTCCGGCTGAACACACCGAATGGAACTACCTCAAGGCGCAGGGCTATACGATAAAAAAACGCTCCGAGGTGCTGGGCATCATCACTGCGGCGGCTTACACGGTGGCAGTTGCGGGCACGCATGGTAAAACCACCACGTCCGCTATCGTAACGCACCTGTTGCACTACGCCGGGGTCGATTGCTCGGCCTTTCTGGGGGGCATTGCTACGAATCTGAACTCGAACCTGCTGATCGGAAAAGGAGAAGTAGGTCAGGAAGTGATCGTGGTGGAAGCCGATGAGTATGACCGTTCGTTTCTGACGCTCTTCCCTGATATTGCCATCGTAACATCAGCAGATCCGGATCATTTGGATATTTATGGAAACAGGGAGGAACTGATCCGGACGTTCCAGAAGTTTATAAGCCAGGTAAAGCCGGGCGGCTATCTCTTTTTACAGGCAAGCACCGATCCGTGCCTGGCCGATCTGGTGCAGCCGGGCGTGCAGGTGGTACGGTATGGCTTAACACAGGGAGAAGCGTACGTGCAAAACCTTAACATCAGCGGGCACTGGTTCGAATTTGACCTGGTGAGCCCTTTCGGTAACATAGCCTCGTTGCGCCTGCCCGTGCCTGGTTATCATAACGTGGAGAACACGGTGGCGGCTATACTTGCTGCGCAGGTGCTGCAGGTGCCGGAGCAGGAAATCAGGGCGGGTGTGGCGCGTTTTGCAGGCGTCAAGCGCCGCTTCGAGTTTGTGTACGAAAGCCCGGACAAAGTATACATCGACGACTATGCGCATCACCCCAAAGAGATCGATGCGTTTATGACTTCCCTGCGTGCCCTGTATCCGGACAAACGAATTAAGGTACTATTTCAGCCGCACCTTTTCACGCGTACCCGCGACTTTGCAGAGGCGTTTGCAGAAAGCCTGAGCCAGGCGGATGAACTGGTCTTGTTAGACATCTATCCGGCACGGGAAAAACCGATTGCCGGTGTTACTTCGGAGCTCATTCTAAGCCAGGTTAAATGCGCCGTAAAGACACTGCTGCCGAAGGATAAAATTGTTGAAAATCTATTCAAAAACGGTGATTTTGATGTTTTGGCGACTGTTGGCGCCGGGGATATCGACACCTTGGTAAAGCCCCTCAAAATATTTTTAGAAAATAATCGGTATGGGCTTGAATAGTAAAATAAAATCTTTAATTTTTGCAGGTTGTAGCATTGTCACGATCGGCGCTTTGGCAGGATTTGCTTCCTCTAAGCAGAGTGGAAAAATCTGTGAAAAAGTTACAATAAATATTGATAATGAGTACAATAATTACTTTATTGGAGATAAAGAAGTTCGTGACTTGCTCACCCGGCAGGGAGACCGTAAATTAGAGGGGCTCCCGAATCAGGAAATTGATCTGAAGCACCTTGAAAAACGCTTGGAAGCGCATAAATTTGTAAAAGATGCGGAAGTATACCGCGGACTGGACGGAAACGTTCATGTAAGTGTAAAACAGACAAGGCCAATAGCAAGAATTATACGAACAGACCAGGATGTCTACATTGATGCAGCCGGAAACATACTTCCGCTCTCAGACAGATACACCGCTCGTGTAATCCCGATAACCAGGTCGGCCCTGAGCAGAACCTCTGAGAAAGGCTTTTTTCAGGATTCGGTCGGCCAGTCTTATCTTTCTTTGCTGCAGTTCATCGAGAACGATCAGTTTTGGAAGGCGCAGTTAGCTCAGATGCACATTGATGGCAAGGGCAGAGTTTCTTTCTTACCACAGGTAGGCGAGCATACTATTGAGTTTGGCAAGCCTACCGACGTGGAGGCGAAGTTTAAGAAACTCATGATCTTTTATAAAGAGGTGCTTCCTGTGATGGGATGGGACAAGTATAAAAGAGTGAATGTAGAATTTGATGATCAGATTATTTGCGAATAATATAAACGAGATATGCAGAACGACAAAATAGTAGTAGGCTTGGACATTGGCACCACCAAAGTTTGCGCGCTTGTTGGTCGGAAAAATGAATTCGGGAAGCTGGAGATACTGGGTATGGGCAAAGCCATATCCGAAGGAGTGGTGAGAGGAATTGTGAGCAACATCGACAAAACCGTGGATGCGATCAAAAAAGCAATTCGCCAGGCAGAGGAACAGTCCGGAATCAACATTGGTGTGGTGAACGTGGGTATTGCAGGGCAGCACATCAAAAGCCTACAGCATAATGGCAGCATCACCCGCCAGGTAACAGACCACGAAATTACCGTGGACGATGTCAATCGCCTGACCAACGACATGTACCGGCTGGTAACGCCTCCGGGCAGCGAGATCATTCATGTGATGCCACAGGAGTATAAGGTAGACTATGAAGAAGGCATTGTGGACCCGGTGGGCATGTCGGGCGTGCGCCTGGAAGGCAACTTCCATATCATCACGGCCCAGTCCAACGCCATCAACAACATCAACAAATGCGTGACCCGCGCCGGGCTCGAGATCGATAACCTGATCCTGGAGCCGCTGGCCTCCTGCCTCTCCGTATTGAGCGACGAGGAGAAGGAAGCAGGCGTTGCTTTGGTGGATATTGGCGGTGGCACCACCGACCTTGCCATCTTTAAGGACAATATAATCCGCCATACGGCAGTTTTACCTTTTGGAGGAAGCATTATTACGTCCGATATCAAGCAGGGCTGTATGGTGATGCAGAACCAGGCGGAGCAGCTGAAGGTGAAGTTCGGGAAGGCAATTGCCGACGAAGCCTCTGAAAACGAGATTGTTTCTATCCCCGGATTGCGGGATCGTACGCCAAAAGAGATATCTTTGAAGAATCTTGCCTATATTATTGAGGCTAGGATGGAAGAGATCATCGAACTGGTGTATGCCGAGATCGTGCGCTCTGGCTTTGCCAACAGCCTGGCAGCCGGTATTGTGGTAACAGGTGGCGGCGCGCAGATGCAGAACCTGGTGCAACTGGTAGAATATATTACCGGCATGGATACCCGTATCGGCTATCCGAACGAGCACCTGGGCAAATCGAAGATCGACGCGGTGAAGAGCCCGATGTATGCCACCAGTGTAGGGCTGGTGTTGGCCGGATACCAGCCAATAGACCAGCGCATCGAACATTATGTGGAAGCGCCGGCACACGAGGAGTATAACAAGCCGGTACAAAAGAGCACTACTACGAGCACAAGCACGAGCAATAGCTCCGGTGGTTTGCTACAAAAGCTCAAGGGCTTTTTATCAGACGACATAGACAACAAACAAAGTTATTAACCCATTAGAGCAGGAGAAATTAGTATGACTTCAATGTACACTTTTGACTTACCAGCCAGCAGTAAGTCCATCATCAAGGTGATTGGCGTCGGGGGCGGTGGTAGCAACGCGGTGAATCACATGTATAACCAAGGCATTAAAGATGTCGAGTTTATCATTTGTAACACCGATGCCCAGGCCCTTAAGAGTAGCAGCGTTCCAAACAAACTTGCTATCGGCCAAAACCTGACGGAAGGACTTGGGGCAGGAGCGAACCCTGAAAAAGGGAAGCATGCCGCCCTTGAGAGCAAAGAGGAGATCCGGGAAATGCTGAGTTCTGACACTAAAATGGTGTTCATTACAGCTGGTATGGGCGGTGGTACCGGTACAGGTGCAGCCCCGGTCATTGCTAAAGTTGCCAAAGAACTGGGCATCCTGACAGTAGGTATCGTAACAGCTCCTTTTGCCTTTGAAGGCAAGAAGAAGAAAATTGCTGCCGAGAACGGGGTGAAGGAACTAAGCGACAACTGCGATACGATCCTGGTGATCCTCAACGACAAGCTGCGCGAGATGTTTGGCAACCTGACCATCCGCGAGGCATTTGCCAAAGCCGATAACGTGCTGACAACGGCTGCCAAGTCGATTGCTGAGATCATTACGGTGACAGCAGAAGTGAACGTGGACTTTGAAGACGTAAAAACGGTGATGAAGGACTCTGGTGCTGCAGTGATGGGTTCTGCAACAACAGAGGGCGAAGGCCGTGCCTTGCGTGCTGCCGAAGAGGCGCTTTCTTCTCCGCTGCTCAACAACACCGACATTCATGGTGCCCAGAAGATCCTGCTTTCTATTATGTCCGGCGAACAGGCCGAACTGGAAATGGATGAACTGACCGAGATCACAGAGTATATCCAGGATAAAGCAGGCCAGGAAGCGGAAGTTATTTTCGGCCATGGTATTGACTCCTCGCTGGGCCAGAGCATCCGGGTAACCGTGATCGCTACGGGCTTTGCAAGTGATGCCGAAAGCATTATTGAGCCAAAGAAGACGGTATTTGACCTGGATAGCCAAAAAAAAATTGAGGTAGCTGAGCCGGTAAAACCAGAAGTAGCAGATCCTGCCGCTTTTGTAAGCCGCCCTACGGTAGCACCGGTGCCCACACCGCCGCAGCCAACTGCTGTACAGCCACAAGCACCTGCGCAGCAGCAAAGCTTTGAGCCTGTTCGCCGGCCAGTAGAGCAGCCGCAGCGCGTAGTGTTCGAGCTGGATGGCAACATGCAGCACGACGCGTATGCCGCCCGTGAGGAAGACAAGGCTGCCCGCGAGGCAACACGCCTGGCAGAGGAGCGCGAGCTGATGCAGCGCCGTGCCGAGGAGCGCCGCGAGCGCCTGCGTATGCTGAGCTCTGAGATCACTTCGGAAGTCATCAAAGAGAAATTGGATGTGCCGGCTTACCTGCGCCGCAATGTGGCCCTGGACCGGGTAGCGCATTCTTCGGAGCGTAACATCTCCCGCTTCAACCTGAACGACGACAACGAGATACTAGGCGACAATCGTTTCCTGCACGATAACGTGGACTAGTCCGTTTCTTCGAAGTATAAAACAAAAGCGCCTGCTAGTAATAGCAGGCGCTTTTGTTTTATAGGTGCTTGATGATACGACCGCTGGTTAGAAAAGGAAATGATGGCCCGGAAACGCTATACAGCTTTACAACGGTCATATCTGGCAGCACAAGTATAAAGCACAGGTATAAGCAGTATAGCAGCTGCGTTAAAGTGTGCCTCAGCAGCATTGCGGGTGTTTAAAACCGGATGAACTGCTCTACCTGCTGCTCAAACAGCTCCTGGTACAACTTGTTGGTGATGGTGGTGCCGTCGAAGTTCTTTTCGATATGGGCCAGTTTTAAGCGTGTTGCCAGCACATGCATACCCAGGTAATTGAGCACATCGGTCAGGTGGCTCAGCGCCAGCCCGCTGCCCTGCATGCCGGACGATAATCCGACCAGGGCTGCTTTCTTGTCTTTAAAAGAAAAAGGATAATCGAGCCCGTCGATAAACGCCTTCAGTACGCCAGGGTAGGAGCTGTTATACTCCGGCACGATGAACACAATTTTTTCAGCGGAAGCGATCATACCTGTGAGCTTGTTAAAGGCTTCGTTTTTGCCGGTATAATCGTAGAGGGCAGTGGACGTGAAATCGGGAGGCAGATCTGCCAGGTCCAGGATGCGGTTTGCAATGCCCCGCTCCGAGAGCATGCGCGCATAAAGTTCTGCGATAGCCCGGGAGGTAGAGCCGGGCCTGTTGGTACCCGATATGATGGTGATCATGTAGTGCTTTCTTTGATTTCTTTAGTTAACTGGAAGCAGGTTGTAAAGTTTGATCGTTGCTGCTGTTTCAGGTCTTATACTTCCTTTATACTTTAGTTAAGCGCAATAAAGCTAAAACAAAAAAGGCGAGGACAAAACTGCCTCGCCTTTTTTGTATACTATAGCAGCACCTATGCTAAGTGTTCAGAAGTTGCTTTCGCCGAGATATACTCTCTTCTGAGCATGGCAATGTTCTCCAGCGAAATACCTACCGGGCATTCTGCCGCGCACGAGCCGATGGTGGTGCAGGAGCCGAAGCCTTCGATGTCCATTTGGGCCACCATGTTCTCCACACGCGTCTGGCGCTCTACTTTGCCTTGCGGTAGCATAGCCAGCTGCGATACCTTAGCCGATACAAACAGCATGGCAGAGGCATTCTTGCAGGCCGCTACACATGCGCCGCACTGGATACAGGTCGCCGCATCAAAGGCCTTGTCGGCAATAGTTTTCGGGATCAGGATCTCGTTGGCATCCGGAACACCGCCTGTGTTCACCGAAACGTAACCGCCGGCCTGCTGAATACGGTCGAAGGCAGACCGGTCTACTACCAGGTCTTTATGCACCGGGAAAGCAGCTGCCCGCCAAGGCTCGATCGTGATGGTATCGCCATCGTTGAAGTGGCGCATGTGCAGCTGGCAGGTGGTGGTGCCCCGCTCCGGGCCGTGTGCGCGCCCGTTGATGAACAGGCTGCACATACCGCAGATACCTTCGCGGCAGTCGTGGTCAAACGCAATGGGCTCCTGGCCACTGCGCAGCAGGTCTTCGTTCAGTACGTCCAGCATCTCGAGGAACGACATGTCCGGGGAAATGCCTTTTACAGGGTATGTAACCAGCTGACCCGCTGAATTTCTATCTTTTTGGCGCCAAACCTTGAGTGTCAGGTCCATTGGTTTAGCATTTGGATTACTTCCAGCCATCTTATTTTTCAATTAAGAATTACGAATTAACAATTTCGAATTGAGAACCTTAAATTATGATTCAGAGAAATCGGAGAGTTATACTTCCCGGCCAGCTTATCTGTATTCGTAATTCGTAATTCTGAATTCGTCATTAATTATTTTACTTATAGCTACGCTGTGTAAGCTTCACATTCTCGAACTTGAGCTCTTCTTTGTGCAGCACCGGCTCGTTGCCTACGCCTGTAAACTCCCAGGCAGCTACATATGCAAAGTTCTCATCGTCGCGCAGGGCTTCATTTTCCGGCGTCTGATACTCTTCCCGGAAGTGGCCGCCGCAGGACTCGTTCCGGTGCAGGGCATCTTCTACCATCAGTTCGCCAAGCTCCAGGAAATCGGCCACACGGTTGGCTTTCTCCAGGGTCTGGTTCAGCTCTTCGTTTACACCCGTTACTTTCACATCACGCCAGAACTCCTCGCGCAGCTGGCGGATCGCCTGCCTGGCGTAGGTCAAGCCTTCGGCATTACGCGCCATACCGCAGTTTTCCCACATAATGTGGCCCAGCGCTTTATGGAACTCATCCACGGTACGGGTACCCTGGATAGACAGCAACTGATTGTTTTTAGCAATTACCGCCTGCTCTGCTTCTTTAAAGGCAGGATGATCGGTCGGCACTTTGGTATATGGCATGCGGGCCAGGTAATCTCCTATGGTATACGGTATCACAAAGTAACCATCGGCTAGGCCTTGCATCAGGGCGGATGCGCCCAGGCGGTTAGCGCCGTGATCGGAGAAATTACACTCGCCGGTGGCGTAGAGACCCGGCACGTTGGTCATCAGGTTATAGTCTACCCACAGGCCACCCATGGTATAGTGCACGGCCGGGTAAATGCGCATCGGGCGCTCGTAAGGGTTCTCGTCGGTGATCTTTTCATACATCTCGAAGAGGTTGCCATACTTGGCGCTGATCGTGGCCAGGCCGTCGCGGTTGATCGCTTCAGCAAAGTCCAGGAACACGGCTAGTCCCGAAGCACCTACGCCACGGCCTTCGTCGCACACCAGCTTGGCGTTACGGGAGGCCACATCACGCGGCACCAGGTTACCGAAGGCCGGGTACTTACGCTCCAGGTAATAATCACGGTCTGCTTCCGGAATATCGCTCACCTTTATCTCGCCTTTGCGCAGGCGTTGGGCAATTTCAGCGGTTTTAGGCACCCATACACGGCCGTCGTTGCGCAGCGACTCGGACATGAGCGTTAGCTTGGACTGGTGCTCACCGGATACCGGGATGCAGGTAGGGTGAATCTGGGTATAGCATGGGTTAGCGAACAAAGCACCTTTTTTGTGTGCCCGCCATGCTGCAGTGGCGTTAGAGCCCATGGCGTTGGTAGACAGGAAGAATACGTTGCCGTATCCGCCGGTAGCCAGCACCACGGCATGCGCGCTATGCGATTCGATCGCACCTGTGATTAGGTTGCGCACCACAATGCCGCGTGCCTGGCCATCCACTACTACCAGGTCCAGCATCTCCGTGCGCGGGAACATTTTTACCTTGCCATAAGCGATCTGGCGGTTCAGGGCCGAGTAAGCACCCAGTAACAACTGCTGTCCGGTTTGGCCGCGGGCGTAGAACGTACGTGATACCTGGGCACCACCGAATGAACGGTTAGCCAGCAGGCCGCCGTACTCGCGCGCAAACGGAACACCCTGCGCCACACACTGGTCAATAATATCAACCGATACCTGGGCCAGGCGGTAAGTGTTTGCCTCGCGGGAGCGGTAGTCGCCTCCTTTTATCGTATCGTAGAAAAGACGGAAAACAGAGTCTCCGTCGTTCTGGTAGTTCTTGGCTGCGTTGATACCGCCCTGAGCGGCAATCGAGTGCGCCCGGCGCGGGGAGTCCTGGAAGCAGAAAGCTTTTACATTATAGCCAAGCTCGCCCAGGGTAGCTGCCGCAGAAGCGCCGGCCAGTCCGGTGCCTACTACAATAATTTCGTATTTACGCTTGTTGGCCGGATTTACCAACTTCACATCAAATTTATGCTTATCCCACTTCTGGGCCAGCGGGCCTTCCGGGATTTTTGAATCTAATATCATAGCAACTATAGCAAGTTATTATTTACACAAAGAAGAAGAAATACAAGGGTATGGCCATAAATCCCAGGCAAACAATAATGGAGAAAGCCACGCCGAACACCTGAATAAAAGGCATATACTTCTTGTGGTTAAGCCCCAGTGACTGGAAGGCACTTTGGAAACCGTGGATCAGGTGGTAGGCCAACGCAATCATGCCCAGAACATAGATCAGCACATACCACCACTGCTTAAAGGCATACACCACCTGCGCATACAGGTTCTCATACTCTACATCGTTGATGTTTACCGGCTCCAGGCCATCAAAGCGGGCCGGGATCAGGAAGTTGTAGAGGTGAATGATAAGGAAAACCAGGATAACCGTGCCCAGGAGGCCCATGTTGCGGGATGCCCACGAGCTGTTCTGCTCCGGATGGTTGCTGGCATAGTTTACTGGCCGGGCAGCCTGATTGCGGCGGGTAAGCACCAGGGCATCGTAGATGTGAAAAGCAAAGCCTGCTAAAAGTACCCATTCCATGGTGCGGATAATGCCATTATGGGCCATGAAATTAGAATAGAGGTTAAATGCTTCGCCGCCATCATCCTTGAATAACTGCAGGTTGCCCAGCAGGTGAATAACTAAGAACGAGCAAAGGAAAAGCCCCGTGATAGACATCACGATCTTCCGCCCAACTGTACTGGAAAACGTTTTAGTAAACCAATTCATCTGTATTTGTTAAAGGTTATAGAATGATGCTTTTTTAATTCCCAAAGGTACATGTGGTCCTTATATAAAACAATTTTGGGCTCATATTTTGAATCAATCTAAATTGGAATCCGTAGGACAAAAAACCTTTATTCTATAACCCGCAGAATAGCCGCTTGTTCATACTATATTCTTACTGGTCATACTATATTCTTAAAAAATTTAGTTTACTTTATACTTCATTCTACCGCCTAAACCTACTTGTATGCCAAACAGTTTACGCACGAGGTATCTGCTGCATGGCAGTCTGTTGTGGGTGTTGATCTTATTGTTGGGTTGTTTTACAGATGCACAGGCTACGCACATCAGAGCAGGAGATATCACCGCGAAGCGCGATACCACCCCTAACCCAAACCCGCGCCGCTTCTTCTTTACCATGATCATGTACACCAACGAGGCCTCCACGGCGGAGGACCCGCAGGTGACCATCAATAACGGCGACGGCACCACCCAGATCGTGGACCGTCTGGCGGTGATCCCGATCGGAAACGTAACCGACAAAGAGATCTTTAAGTGGGAATATACCTACCCGGCCGATGGCAGCTATACCATCTCCTGGAATGGCATTAACCGCAACGGTAACATCCTCAACATTGCCCCTCCTTCCGACCAGGTTTCCTTTTTCATTTCCACTACGATCAATATAAATGCGCTGCGCGGCTTTAACAGCACGCCTATACTTACTGTAGCGCCTATTGACCTGGCTGCCGTGGGGCGGCCGTTTGTGCATAACCCAGGCGCCTACGACCCCGACGGCGACAGCCTGGCGTTTAAGTTACGGGTGCCGCAGCGCCGCGATGCTGCCTCCGGCCGCATCATGGATGTGCCCGGCTACTCGCTGCCCAGCCGTACGTTTAACTGCCAGACAAGCGATGTGACCGGCCCGGCTTTTCTGACGCTGGACCTGAACACGGGGCAGCTGATCTGGGATTCTCCCTGCAAGCAGGGAGAATACAACGTAGCCTTTGTGGTGGAAGAATGGCGCGTGTCGGCCAATGGTGCTGTAAAGCTGGGCGAAGTAGTGCGCGACATGCAGATCATTGTAAAAGAAACCGAAAACCACCCGCCTAAACTTACCCCGAAAGATACCTGTATTGTGGCCGGCACTACCCTGCGGGGCGTGGTACAGGCCACCGACGTGGACGGCGATAGAATTAAACTGAGCGCGGCAAGCGGTATATTGCCGCCAGCCACTTTCCGGCAGACCTCTGATCAGAAAGGCGCTGCCAGCGGTGCCTTTAGCTGGGCCACAGATTGTGAGGATGTGCGAGAACGGCCGTACCAGGTTATTTTCAGAGCCCGCGATGTGCGGCCGCCACTGGCCATCGTACCCCGGGCCCTGTCGGGTGGGGGCACCACCACCGATACGATTACGGATGCCCTGGCCGACCTGCAGCCCTGGAATATCCGGGTAGTGGGGCCACCGCCGCAAAATCTGGTGGCTACCGGCGCCGACCGTACCGTAACCCTGACTTGGGACCCGTATATTTGCCAGAACGCTGCTGTGATTCGTATTTACCGTCGCGAAGGACCTTCGGGCTTTGTGCCGGATGTGTGCCAGACCGGGGTGCCAAGCAGCACGGGCTATGTGCTGATTGCGGAAGTGAAGCCCGACCAGACCACCTTTACAGACGATAACCAGGGAGCCGGACTGAAAGCGGGTGTGGATTACTGCTACATCATATATGCGCAGTTCCCTTCGCCGGCGCGGGGCGAAAGCCTGGCCTCGAACGAAGCCTGCGTGGACATAGACCGCGACATTCCGTACCTGACCAACGTGACGGTAGACAAGACCGATGCGGCCACTGGCCAGATCACCGTGAAATGGACACGCCCTGAGAATGTAGCAAAGCTCACGCCGCCGCTCGAGTACCGCCTCTACCGCAAAGAGGGGCAGGAAAAAGGAACCGGCTTCCAGCAGGTCTTCTCCAGCCGTACCATGACCGATACCACCTATGTGGATAAGAACCTGAACACGCTCCAAAAAGCATTCCGCTATCGCCTGGAGTTCTACCATGCTCCGGCAGCTGGCGGGCAGCCAACAGTGCTGCGCGACAGCACCGAGGCATCGAGTGTGCGCCTGGAGATAACGGCTGCTGCCGGCGAGGAAAAAGCCCTGGTGCTGAACTGGACCTACAACGTGCCCTGGAAAAACGAAGTGCTCAAGCACCGCATCTTCCGGGTGGTGAATGGCACCTTTACGCTCATCGACAGCGTGACCGCCACGGCCAGCAGCGGCACCTATACCGATCGGGGCGCTTTTAGCAACGCGCCTTTGCAGCGGGGACAAAGCTACTGCTACTATGTGCAGACGGTGGGCACCTACGAGATCAGCGGCTTGCCGGCGCCTTTGCGCAACAACAGCCAGGAAGTATGTGCAACGCTGCCCAAGGTTATCTGTGCGCCGGAGCTAAGTATAGACCAGCTGGATTGCGCGGCCTTTAGCCAGAGCCCGACCCAGCCGCCGTATCAGAATGTGCTGACGTGGGTGCCGCAAACCTCCGGGGATTGTACCGACCAGATTGATTTCTATACGGTATACTTTAAAGGAGCCGGCGATACCGATTATACCAAGCTTGGTACCACCGAGGAAACAACGTACACCCATAGCGGCTTACAATCTTATGCCGGCTGCTATCAGGTAACAGCCACCGACGCGGCCGGAAACGAAAGCCCCCGCAGCAACGAAGTTTGCAAAGACAACTGCATCTTCTTTATGCTGCCCAACATCATTACTCCGAACGGCGATGGGCTCAATGATGTATTCCGCCCAGACAAGCGTACGTCTTTTGTGAAGAGCATGAACTTTAAAGTATTTGACCGTTGGGGAGTGCTGGTATACAGCAGTGGTACGGTTACAAGTGGCGAAGGCTTGTACATTAACTGGGCAGGCACCGATAAAAACGGGAATCGCCTGACAGACGGCACCTATTATTACGAAGCAGACGTAGAATTCTTTACCATAGACCCTTCCAAAGCACACAGCAAGTATAAAGGGTGGGTAGAAATCGTACGCTAATGAACAACGATAACTTACAACAGCTGCAGGGCAAGCCGGTCATTTTTTATGACGGCACCTGCGGCTTTTGCCAGGGCAGCGTGCAGGTGGCCTTAAAGCACAACAAGGGCCGCGACTTATACTTTGCGGCCCTGCAATCGGGGCTGTTGCAGGCCCTGGTGCCCGGGGCGCAACTGCCTGAAATTCTTCCGGATTCCATTCTTTTTTACGAGAACGGCAAGCTTTATTCAGAGTCAGAAGCGGCTTTGCGCATTGCCCGCTACCTCAACTTTCCGCTCCGTATCCTTTACTATTTCCGCATTATTCCTTTATCTTTCCGCGATTTTGTGTACCGCTTCATCGCCCGGCATCGCTATCTGATAGCCGGCCGCACGGAAGCTTGCATGCTGCCAAGCCCCGAAGAACGGGCGCGGTTTGTAGCTTAAAAGGGAGACACAAGACGTTAGACATAAGACACAAGACAAAAATGTACTTGAGGTTTCATGTGCTTCTAAACTTTGATGCAGCGGCTTGCTGCATCAATAAAAAGCAAAAAAGTCTAACGTCCTGTGTCTAACGTCTTGTGTCTAAGAAACAATAAACGAATAATGACGAATGAAGAAGGCATACATTTTTCCGGGCCAAGGCTCGCAGTTTGTAGGGATGGGCAAAGATTTGTACGAGCAGCACACCGAAGCAAAGCGGTTGTTTGATCTGGCAAACGAGATTCTGGGCTTCAACATCACCGAGATCATGTTTTACGGCACCGACGAGGAGCTAAAGCAGACCAAAGTAACCCAGCCGGCTATTTTCCTGCACTCAGTGGCACAGGCGGCCGTAGCCCAGGATTTTGCGCCGAACATGGTGGCAGGCCACTCGTTGGGCGAATTCTCGGCCCTGGTTGCCAGCAAAGTGCTGAGCTTTGAAGATGGCCTGCGCCTGGTCTCGAAACGTGCGCTGGCCATGCAGGCAGCCTGTGAGGCAAACCCCTCTACTATGGCGGCCATACTTGGCCTGGACGACGCCAAAGTAGAAGAAGTATGCGCCTCGATAGACGGCGAAGTGGTGGTTGCCGCCAACTATAACTGCCCGGGCCAGCTGGTTATTTCCGGCTCCAACAAAGGCATCGAAATTGCCTGCGAGAAGATGAAAGAAGCCGGCGCCAAGCGTGCCTTGCCGCTGCCGGTTGGTGGCGCGTTCCACTCGCCGCTGATGAAACCGGCCGAAGAAGAACTGGCCAAAGCCATTAACGAAACTACATTCAGCCTGGGTATCTGCCCCATCTACCAAAACGTAGACGCCCGGCCCCACGCCGATCCAACCGAGATCAAGCAGAACCTGATCAGCCAGCTAACAGCACCGGTGCGCTGGACCCAATCCGTACAGCAAATGATTGCCGATGGCGCCACACATTTTGTGGAATGCGGCCCGGGCAAAGTGCTGCAGGGGCTGGTAAAGAAAATAGACCGCAACGCCGAAGTAAGCTCTGTAGAATAGCGGAAAAGGCGGCTTTTAAAGTACAAGATCCTCCCGGGCGCTGCGCCCGGGAGGATCTTGTGTTTCCGGGGCAGGGGGAGGCAAGTTGCGGCGCAGGTATAAACTCTTGACAGTGACCTGTAATTTGCTACATTTGCCTTGCTCTTTATCTCCTGAACTATGAAAAGTAAAGTCTCCCTTCTCTTATGGGGCAGTGGGTTTGTGCTCCTCAACCTGTATGCCAGCCTCCTCCCAAAACTGTTTCCGCAGAACAACCTGCTGCTTTGGTTTGCCTATTGGGCCGGCTTCTTTATACTTGCTTTCGTGCTGGGCCGGTATGTGCTGCGCCTGCAAGGGCTGCAGTCGTTTGGCATGAACCTGCACCGGCACTGGGTAAGGAACCTGGCGGTTGGGTTTATACTTGGCTTTGGCATCTGGGCGCTTAAAAACCTGGTGTTCTATGCCATGGGTAAGTTCGAGCTGACGGGTATGATGGAGGCAGGCTATATTTACCCACTGCTAGCCCAGGCGCTGCTTGGGATGTTCTTTGCCGCTGCCATCAACGACCTGTTGATCCGGGGGTACTGGTTTGCCTTTTGCCGTAAGGAGCACCAGATGAAATGGTACCTGCTGTTGGCCACCGTGCTCTACGCCCTGGACGACTCGTGGAACGAAGGCTTTGATGTGATGAACCTGGCTTTTTCGGCGGTACTCGGTATTTCGCTGGCGTATACGGTGCTAAAAACCGGCTCCATCTGGATGGCCATCGGTATCCACTGGGGCGGCAATATGATGTATAGATTAATAGCCGGATTTGATGGGCAGGGCATCTGGAAGCTGGAGCATGTTACCGAGGGCGTGCAGTATGAGTACGTTAGCTTGCTGGTCACCGCCCTCTTGTTTCCGGTGGTGTACCTGTTATTGAAAGACAAGCAGGGTGAAGGCGCGCAAAAATACATGAAAGATAAACCCTTTCCGCAGCAAACAGCTTAGCGCTCATTATATGAACAGCAAGAACAGAAAAGAGGTGCTGCAACTGGTAGATGCGGCCCATGCCAGGGTGGAGAGCTTTTATCCGGAAACACCGGTATACAAAGCTACGCCGGAATGGGCAGAAAAGCGGCGCCTGCTGCTGGCAGACCTTTCGCTTCACCTTACGCAGGATGCGCTAAAGGGTGAAACGATAAACGAAGCTGCGTTAAAGAATCACCTGTTTGCCATCCTGAAAATCAGCAGCGAGTTTTTTCCGGAGCAGCCTTATGCACAAGCAGCCAGCTTATTGCAGGAGGATTGATAGCAAAAGACTACCGCTAGCCCTTTAGCCTTTACTAAGTATAGCGGTCAGGAAACCTTTATCGTTTCATGTTCCGGCTTTTTACGTGCTACTGCCAACCTGCAGCAAAACAGGGAGAGCAGCAGGGTTAGAGGCGTGAACGCAAACTTTTCCAGCGCATGCTGCGAGGTCATGTTCCCGAGTGTATTCAGCAGGAACATGCCACACATCACCCACAGGGCTCCCTTCAAAAGTACCGGCTTTACTTTGACAGGTATAAAACCAGCTTTTATACCCACCACTGCCAGCATAAGCAGGCTCACCAGCAACGCGAGCAACTCTAAGGTTATCATTTGCTTCTGATCAGTCATCCCGCCTCCCCAGACCATTTCATTTGGTAGTATGCGCAGTAAAACCAGCCCATGGAAAAGAACGAAAAGCAACAGGATCGTGACTAAGCCATAGCTGGCAAGCCGTTCGCTAAGGAGGTGCTTCATACGGACAGGGGCGGGAAGTGAGTTTAGGTTCGGTTAGAAGGAAAGGTAAGAATATTTATACTGATGTTTAAAGCCTTGCTATTCCGCATAAACCTGCACCTCCAGCTGGTCCGGGCACGCCTCCAGCAATGACCTTATACTTTTACCCAGCACCGGATGCACCAGTTCCGGCGCAATTTCGGCCAGCGGCAGCAGCGTAAACCGACGCAGGTGCAGTTGCGGGTGGGGGATGGTGAGGCGCTGGGTCTGCAGCACCAGCTCGTCGTAGAAAAGGATGTCGATATCGATCACGCGCGCCCCCCAGTGCTCCTGCCGTTCACGGCCAAGTTCGTGCTCTATCCGGTTTATACTTTGCAACACCTGTTCAGGAGTGAGTGCTGTGTCTACTTCCAGCACCTGGTTCAGAAAAGCAGGCTGATCGGTTTTGCCCCAGGCGGCGGTTTGGTATAATTGGGAGCTTTGCTTAATGGGGCCAACCTGCGCGGCTATACTTTCGCGGGCCTGCTGCAGGTATAAAGTACGGTTACCCAGGTTGCCGCCCAGCAGCAAGTATAGCTTAGGCATGTTTGCTGAAAAAAGCGATGCTCAGGTCGGCCGCTGCGCGGGCAGCGTCGGGCAGTTCGTCGCGGTCGTAGGGGTGCTTGCCGCCAAAGGAGTGGTCGGCCTGGGGTAACAGGTGCAGCTCGGCGTCGGGCTTGTGGCGTTTCAGGTCGTGGGCCATTTGTGTCGGCAACGTTTCATCCAGTTCGCCGTGCAGCAGCAACAGCGGCTGCTGCATTTTCTTAATCACCCGTGGGATGTCGAGGCGGTCCTGGTTCTGGAAGTAATTTTCTACGATCTGATAGTAGAGCGGCATACGCTGGCCGGTGCGCGAGTTGAGTACCCATTGCACGCCTTCTTTTTTCCAATCGACCATTTGCAGTTCGTCCCAGCGCTGGTTAAACGTGTTTACGGCCGCCCAGGTGGCTACCGCTTTCACGCGCGGGTCTTCAGCCGCTTTCAGGATCACGGCGCCGCCGCCCCGGCTGTGGCCGATCAGGTAAATGCGGCTTAGGTCGAGCTCCTTTTGCTGCAGCGGCCCTTGCGTGTCGTGCAGCAGATCGATCAGTGCCTGCATATCATCCAGTTCCAGGCTGAAGTTGTTTTGGCCGAAGGCTTCCAGGTCGTGCACGTCCGAATCGTCGGCCACCGTTGTGCCGTTATAGGCAAAGTTGAATTTAACAAATACAAAACCCTGCTCGGCAAAGTAACGCGCCAGCAGATTAAAGTGGCCCCAGTCTTTAAAGCCCTTGAAGCCGTGGGTAAAAATAACGACCGGCTTGGGTTGCCCGTCCTGGGCAAAGGTGGCATCGGCGGTAAAAGGCCGCCCGTGTGCCGGATATACCACAAAGTTTACTTTCATCTTGTTGCGGGTTGATTGTCTGGATTGTTTAATTGTTGATTGTTGGTTGCCGATTGTTGATCGATGCGCTGACCGGGTGCTTCTGCTGGCGCAAGTTATAGTACGCCTGTCTTTTTAATGATAGGTGGCATTTGACTTTACCTGGGCAAAAACCTCCTGCCTACAGGGCACGCAGACATTTTACCTATACTTGCGCGGTAAAATAATCTTACTCCCGTTTAACCATGCAGCAATTTAACAAGCAACCAGCAACAACCAACAATTAAACGCGGTTTTGCCCCTGCACGTTTGGAAACCACTTGCAGAGGCAGTAATATTGCAAACCCAACACATGAGCATCAGCCTAAAGGAAATACAAGCGCCCATTGCCCAGGAAATGGAGCTGTTCGAACGGAAATTCAGAACCTCGATGAAGTCGAAGGTACTGCTTCTGGACCGCATCATGAGCTACATTGTAAAGCGCAAAGGCAAGCAGATGCGCCCGATGTTCGTGTTCTTTATGGCCAAGCTTTTCCGCGGCGACGGCATTGGCGATGCTACGTATCGCGGCGCCGCCCTAATCGAATTGCTGCACACGGCCACGCTGGTGCACGACGATGTGGTGGACGATGCCAACTACCGCCGTGGCTTTTTCTCCGTAAACGCTCTCTGGAAAAATAAGATCGCCGTGCTGGTAGGCGATTACCTGCTCTCCAAAGGCCTGCTGCTCTCCCTGCACAACGACGATTTTGAACTGCTCAAGATCGTATCCAATGCCGTGCGCGAGATGAGCGAAGGCGAGCTGCTGCAGATAGAAAAAGCCCGCCGCCTCGATATTACCGAAGAAGTTTACTTCGACATCATCCGCCAGAAAACCGCCTCGCTTATTGCTTCCTGCTGCGCCGTGGGAGCCGCCTCTGCCGGCGCTACGAAAGAAGAAGTGGAGAAAGCCCGTTTGTTTGGCGAAAAAGTGGGCATTGCTTTCCAGATAAAAGATGACCTGTTTGATTACGGCGATGCCGAGATCGGGAAGCCGGTGGGCATCGACATCAAGGAAAAGAAGATGACGCTGCCCCTGATAAACGCCCTGAGCGCTGCCGACTGGCTGACCAAGCGCCGCGTGATCTACAACGTTAAAAACAACAACGGCGACAGCAAGCGCGTGCAGCAGGTGATCGATTTTGTAAAGCAGTCGGGTGGCATTGCCTATACGATCGAGGCCATGAACCGCTATCACGCCGAAGCGCTGGAAATCCTCAACACCTTTCCGCCTTCCCCGTCACGCACCTCGCTCGAGCAACTCATCGCGTATACCATAGAACGGGAGAAGTAAGCCGTTACAATGACCTCGCAGTGTGCGCAACTCCTGCGAGTGTCTGGCGTGGACAGCCGTTGCTTTGAAGAATATTCCCTATCGAAGTCGGGAGCACACCTGCACGATCGTAAATTTCTGTAAACCTCACCCTTTATTGTATAACAGAAAGTATAGGAAGTATAGGTAGCTTTGAATATGCAACCTGACACAATGCTATGCGCCTGAACACCAACACTTGGAACCGCCTCCGCTATACCTTCTATCTGCCCATCTACGACCTGGTGGCCGACCGCCTTTTTCGTAAGTATAGAAAGCGCTCTGTCGCGCTGCTTGGCGCCAAACCTGCGGATGCTGTCCTTATACTTGGTGCCGGCACCGGCCTGGATCTGCCGTACCTGCAGGGCTACACGAACCTTACTGCCATCGATATCACGCCCGGCATGATCGCCAGGCTGAAAGCTCGGGCCGAAAAGCTGCACCTGCCGGTAGTGGCCCGCGTGATGAATGGCCAGCAGCTAAACTTCCCGGACAGTTCGTTTGATGCCGTGATTCTGCACCTCATACTTGCCGTGATCCCCGATCCGGTAGCCTGTATAAAAGAGGTGGAGCGGGTGCTGAAACCGGGCGGCACGATCATGGTCTTTGATAAGTTTCTGCCCGACGGGCAAATGCCTTCGCTGCTGCGGCGCCTACTGAATCCCCTTGCTGCCACGCTTTTCTCCGACATTAACCGCTCTATCGGAAAGATCATCAGCCATACTTCTTTAAAGGTAGAGCTGAACGACCCCGCTGCGTTTAGTGGTACATTTAGGGTGATCAGGTTACATAAGCCGGTTTAAGAGGATATACCTTGCACTGCCGGGGCCAACCACCCCTTTATCCCCCCAGAGCTACGCTCGCTAGCTTCGAACTCACGTTCTCGCTAGTCTAAGGCGGGGAACTATGGTAGTACGTTTTGACTGTACAAGCTTTATCACTGCTGCTTAACCTCCCTTCTCACAAGATCCTTTCAGGATGACAGAAAAAAATCAACCACTATTGTGAATGCAAGTGGAGCAGTAGTAGCAGGCTCCCCTCATTAGACAAAGAGGGGCAGGGGTGGTTCGATTATGCTGTTCCGGATTACAAATCCGGAACAGCTATAGGTAGTTACAGCAAGTTTCCCATGGACAGGTATGGTAGGATAAAGTATAAAAGCAAAGGCCGCTACTAATGCAGTAGCGGCCTTTGCTTTTATACTTGCCGATCAATGGAAAACGAAAAAGCGAACAACGATACTACGCCTTTTCAGCCAGCAGCTCGTCCATCGTCTTGTTAAATTCCTTTACCCAATCCTCGTAGTACTTGCCGGTGCCGGGGCCCGAGAAGCCGGTATGGATCTTGCGTACTTTGCCGTCGCGGCCAATAAAGATGGTGGTCGGGAACGACATGACTTTGTTCAGGGCCGGCAGGGCCTGAGCAGCAGCATCTTTTTCGGATACACCAGCCACCAACAGATCATAGTTAATGTTTAAGCGGTCTTTCATCTTGCTTAGGCGTGCGGCCGCTTTGTCGAACTCGGGGCTGCGTTCAAAACCAAGGCCGATGATCTCCAAGCCACGGTCCTTGTTCTGGTCATAATATGGCGCCAGGAACATGGTTTCGTCCATGCAGTTGGGGCACCACGAACCCACCAGCTGCACCAGAACCACCTTGCCTTTATATTTGGGGTCCGATAATGACACCTTTTCACCCTCCAGGTTCGGGAATGTGAACGACAAGGCATCATAGCCCGGCTTTAGAAAGGTGAGTGAATCGGCATCGGCCAGTTTTGCATTTTCGTTGCGGGTGGCTGTCCAGGATTCGCGGCCCGTCATGCCCGAGTAAAACTCGCCTTTCAGGGTGCTGTCGGTGGCGGGCTTTGCCGTGAACAGGTACGCATGGTTGCCGTCAAAGGTCGAGAGCTTCAGCTGGTCGCCTTCCACCTGGCCGTCCAGGTAACGGTAATCGCCGGTTTCGGTCAGGAAAGTGCCTTTTACATTGTTGCCGTTCTGGCTGAAAACGCCCACGGCATCGTAGCTGCTGCCCTCGGCATCGGTAAAGACTACCTGCCATTTGCCATCAACGTTAAGGGTGGCTTTTGCAGGGGCTTCGGCAAAGCGGTTGTTTTTACCATGCTCCGCCGTAAACGGGATGGAATAAGGGGTTTGGGTGTCGTTCTTTACAAAGCGGCCGGTCATCTTACCGCCTTCCACTTTGGCAATCAGGTCGGCATCAAAAATGTGCAGCCCGATCTTCAGCGAGTCGCCTTGTGGCTGAATGCTGTCCAGCAAAATACGCTCCTTGTCGTTTACCAGGTATAGCACGGATTTGCCATCCTTTTCGGCCGCTTCCATCAGGAAAGGAATTTCCTGGCCCTGGGTATGGAGCACTACCCGCCACATGCCCGGGGTTATGGTTTGGTTATTGGATGTGGTGGATGTACAGGCAGTTATCATGGTTGTAAGGATGAGCGCCAAAAACAAAAACAGCTTAACAGGTGTATTAAAAACAGGTAGTTTCATGTATAACCAGGTATAAATAATAAGAAGGCAAAATTAGAGGATAAAGTTCGAATATCCACGTAAAACGGGCATAGCCTTATTATTTGGCACCGGCGTATATTCATGCGCGCTAATGTTGTGCTAAAAGTAACCTATTTCGTACATTTGTAAACTTCACAACGAAGCATTTAAAAACTAACAATAGCAAAACTATGGCATTTGATTTAGAAATGATCAAGGCAGTTTATGCCGGCATGGAAGAGCGCGTGAACACTGCCCGCCAAGCAGTAGGCCGACCGCTTACCTTGACAGAGAAAATCCTGTATTCCCACTTGTACGAAGGCAACGCCACAGGGGCGCATGAGCGTGGCAAGTCGTATGTAGACTTTGCCCCGGATAGGGTGGCAATGCAGGACGCGACGGCACAGATGGCTTTGCTTCAGTTCATGCAGGCAGGGCGGCCAACCGTAGCAGTGCCTTCAACCGTACATTGCGATCACCTGATCCAAGCCCGCGTGGGTGCTGATTCGGACCTGCGTGATGCCTATGATGAAAATAAAGAAGTTTACGACTTTCTGGCGTCAGTATCCAACAAGTATGGCATTGGTTTCTGGAAGCCGGGTGCCGGTATCATTCACCAGGTGGTGCTGGAAAACTATGCTTTCCCGGGTGGTATGATGATCGGAACGGACTCGCACACACCTAATGCGGGTGGTTTGGGTATGATCGCCATTGGCGTAGGCGGCGCAGATGCCGTGGACGTGATGGCTGGCATGCCATGGGAGCTCAAGTTCCCGAAAGTGATCGGTGTGAAACTGACCGGCAAGCTGAACGGCTGGGCATCGCCGAAAGACGTGATCCTGAAAGTGGCCGGCATCCTGACCGTAAAAGGTGGTACGGGCGCGATTGTGGAATACTTTGGCGAAGGTGCCGAGGCTATGTCCTGTACCGGAAAAGGTACGATTTGTAACATGGGTGCTGAGATCGGGGCCACCACATCTGTGTTTGCTTACGACAACAGCATGCGGGCGTACCTGAACGCAACCAACCGCGAAGAAGTAGTACAGTTGGCCGATGAAGTAGCGCAGCACCTGCGCGCCGACGACGAAGTATACGCTGCGCCGGCTTCTTTCTACGACCAGCTCATCGAGATCGATCTTTCTACGCTGGAGCCGCACGTAAACGGCCCGTTCACGCCGGATGCTGCCTGGCCAATCTCGCAGTTCGCTGCCGTGGTAAAAGAGCACAACTGGCCGGCTAAACTGGAAGTAGGTCTGATCGGCTCGTGCACCAACTCTTCTTATGAAGACTTAACACGCGCTGCTTCCATCGCTTCACAGGCAATCGAGAAAAAACTGGTAGCCCAGGCTGAGTTCACTATCACGCCGGGTTCTGAAATGGTGCGCTTTACCACCGCCCGCGATGGTCTGCTCGACACGTTTGCCGAAATGGGCGGCGTTGTGCTGGCCAATGCCTGCGGTCCGTGCATCGGCCAGTGGGCCCGTCACACCGACGACCCAACCCGCAAGAACTCCATCATCACCTCGTTTAACCGTAACTTTGCCAAGCGTAACGACGGCAACCCGAACACACACGCGTTCGTGGCTTCGCCTGAAATTGTAACGGCTTTCGCCATTGCTGGCGATCTGACATTCAACCCGCTGACAGATACCCTGACAAACAAAGATGGGGAAGCGGTGAGACTGGATGAGCCCAAAGGCATTGAACTGCCAACAAGAGGCTTTGCCGTAGAAGATGCCGGTTATGATGCCCCTGCAGCAGATGGCAGCAGCGTACAGGTAGTAGTTGATCCGAAATCGGACCGCCTGCAACTGCTCGAAGGCTTTAAGCCTTGGGAAGGAACCGACCTGAAAGGCCTGAAGCTGCTCATTAAGGCGCAGGGCAAGTGTACGACCGACCATATTTCGATGGCAGGCCCATGGCTGAAATACCGCGGCCACCTGGATAACATTTCGAACAACATGCTGATCGGTGCTATCAACTGCTTTAACGGCGAAGCCAACAAAGTATACAACAGCCTGACGCGCGGCTATGAAGCCGTACCAGCTACTGCCCGTACGTTCAAGTCGGCAGGAATTGGTAGCGTGGTGGTAGGTGACGAAAACTATGGCGAAGGTTCTTCCCGTGAGCATGCGGCCATGGAGCCCCGCCACCTGGGTGTTCGTGCCGTACTGGTAAAATCATTTGCCCGTATCCATGAAACCAACCTCAAAAAGCAGGGCATGCTGGCGCTTACCTTTGCCAACAAAGCCGACTACGACCTGATCGAGGAGAACGATACCTTCGACATCATCGGGTTAGAGAACTTTACTCCGGGCCAGCCGCTGAAAGTGGTATTGCACCACAGCGACGGCACCCAGGACAGCTTCCCGGTAAATCATACATACAACGAAGGCCAGATCGAGTGGTTTAAGGCAGGTTCTGCCCTGAACCTAATCCGTTTGAAGCAACAGCAAAACGCTAACGCATAACTGCTACTTCGTTAAGATTAGAAAAGCCCTGCCATTTGGCGGGGCTTTTTTGTTGCTGCCAACCAGCGGCAGGGGTCAGGGCCGGAGTAACACCAGCCGCTTGGTCAGCGTCAGGTCGTGATAGGTAATGTGGAGTAAGTATACGCCATCGGCCAGCGTGGTCAGGTCCAGCTCCGTTTCATCGGCGCTCTGCCGGAAAGAAGGCGCCAGCGTGCGGCCCGTCACGTCGACCAGCGTTACCTGCGGGTGGCCCTTGCCTTTGGTCAGCTCTTTTGTTTGTATCCGAACGAAGCCGTGTGTCGGGTTGGGGTATACTTTAATCTGTTGGGCCAACTCCTCGGGCAAAGCAGTAGGCACGATGTTTTTTATTTCGAGCACCTGGGTAACGGACGTATCGGCGCAGCCGAACCGGTCCGAGACGGTGAGCTTTATTTCATAGGTACCTTCAGCCGGGAAAGTATAAGTCAGGTCTTTTGTGGTAACAGGCGCTGCGTTGTTGATGCTCCAGCGCCAGTTCCGGCTGTTTATACTCTTGTTGAGGAAGCTGACCGGCTGGCCGGGAGCAACGTCGGGCTTGCTGAGCTCGAAAGCCGGCAGGGCAGGAGTAGGCAACGAGAAGATTGCAGGGACAGCCGCACTTTCGAAGAGCGAATCAGCGTTGGCGGCATAAATAGTTGCCTGCCCTGCCAGAGCGGGCAAAGTATAGGAAGCACCCGCACCGAGCAGTTTGCTTTTTTCGGGATCGGCATAAAAGTTGAAGCTGCTGCCGTTCTTCGGCCTCCATACCGGCGTGCTGCCGCTGCAGGCCGTATCAGCCAGGGCCACCGGCACTGGGCCTGTTTTCATGGTGCGGTATTTTAAGCGGGCCGCGGCCGCCTGTTGTTGCAGCACTTTCAGGTTATCGGCGGTCAGCAGCGCAAAGGCCACTACCCGCGTTTCGCCGGGCGCAAGGGCCAGCGTTGCGCTGCCTACCACCTGCGACACATTATTGCCCGGCCCGCCGCCGTTTGCTTTTGTTCTGGCCACACCCCCCGAGAGGACCTTATACTTCTCGGAACTGGTAAAACCATCTTCAATGGCAAAGGTCGTAGCGCCGCCGCCAACGTTATCTATCGCATAATAGGCCGGTTCGCCGGGCGTCAGCAGCGTCATGCCGGTATAAGGCATTCCTTCTGTGGTGCTATAAACATAGCCTAGTTTGTTGGCCTCGTCCCAGTCGGCTATATTGGCAGTGTTATCGCCAATGTCCCAGTCGGCAAAAACGCCGGCATATAGCTTTTCAATCGGGGCGGTGGTTATGTTCCGGATGTGATACTCCAGGATCACATAATCCTGCGCGGCGGCATCTTTCCAGGCATAGGCCACATGCTTTACCTGTATGCCCACATTCTTATCAGATGGATAGGCGTCGTGCATCACAGCGCGCGCTTCCTGGCTGGCCAGGGGCGTATTTGAATGCAGGCGAGCGGTGCTGGTACGAGTAAAATCCCCGTCGCTCTGGTATACTTCGTTGCGGATGTTATCAGACACGTGCGTGGCGTCGGTGGCCACCATCAGGCCGCCTTCAAACAAAAGCGAATTCCCGTTCTTATACGTTACCCCATCCCCCTGCGCCATGTTCAGGCCATTATAGCCCAGGTTGCCCATGCTGTTGATCGTCACTTTCAGGTTGTTGGCGTCCAGTGTTACAAAGTCCGGGTTCACCGCGATCGTGAAGTACTGGAAATCGGTGTAGGTGCCATCCTTAAAGCCAAGGCGAAAGGCGATGTTGCTGTTGGCCGGCGCTGTGCCCGCGATCTTTACCCGGAAAGGTTGCTTCCCGTTATCAGCCGCAGCCACGGTGCCCAGGCTGCCCAGGTTCAGCGTGCCACGCGTTATACTTACATAAGGCGAGGGCGAGGTTAGCTCCACCTGCAGGTTTTGCACGGGCGCCAGGTAGTTCAGAAAATCAGCTAAAATGTCGATGGTGGCGCCGGCGTAAGGGATCTGCCGGTCGGCTACTGAAAAGCTGGTGCAGCGCACGGCTTTTACGTTTAGGGTTTTCAGGGCTTTCTTCAGGTTGAGGCGGCCTTTTCCCAGCATCTCCAGGTAGGGTTTGTTGCCTGCCAGCTGGTAAATGTCGTCGGTGGTTACGCGCAGCCGTTCCATTACCTGGCGGGCATTCAGTTCCGGGTAATGTGCCCGAACCAATGCCGCGGCCCCCGAAACCATGGGCGCGGCAAACGAGGTGCCCGACGAGCCGGCGCTTAGCTGGGTATCCGAGTTGGCCGAAAGCGACACAATATCGCGACCTGGCGCCATTAAGTCGATATTATAGCTGTAGGTAAAGCCGGCATACTTCACATCGGTGGCTGTGGTGCCGCCAACCGAAAGCACATTGTCGTAGGAGGCGGGATACACGTCGAGCGGTGCGCCTTTGTCGGTGTTGCCGGCCGAGGCGACTACTACCACATCCTTGTTTAGCACGGCATAATTGATAATGTCCTGTTCGTACTGCGAGTGGCCTTCGCCTCCCCAGGATAAGTTAATGACCTTGCAGCCCCTGTCAGCAGCGTATACAATGGCTTCGTACCCAGCAAAGCCGTTGCCGCTCTTAGAAGAGAAAACCTTCAGGGGCAGGAATTTCGATTTAAAGCCTGTGCCGGCAATGCCCTGGCCGTTGTTGGTAGCCGCCGCTGCAATGCCGGCCACGATCGTGCCGTGGCCCTTGTACTGCGAATCATCGCTGGGGTCATTGTCCTGGTCGGCAAAGTCCCAGCCGCGGTAATTGTCCGTGTAACCGTCGCCGTCGTTATCTAAACCATCCAGCGGGTCATGTTCGTTATACTGTACTTTTTCTTTCAGGTCCTGGTGCGTAAAGCGCGTCCCTGTATCCAGTATGCCTATGAGCACAGCCGCATTTCCCTGTTCAATTTCCCAGCACTCGTAGGCCTGGATCAGCTTCAGATAATATTGGGTAGCTTTGGTGGAGTCGGCGGCGGGGTCGTTTGGCTGCAGGAGCGGCTGGCGCTGGTATACGGGCTCTACATAGGCTACGGCGCCGCTGCTGAGCAGGGTGCGCCGTACCTGTTGCAGGCTTTGGCCGGGGGCATAGGTCAGTTCATAAAGCAATGAGAGGTCTACAGCGCCGCTGGCTACGCGGGCATTGGCTGGCGGTGCTGCCTTCGGAAATTTCTGGTGAACCTCCCGCGCCCCGACTTTTGCCAGGGCTGCCTTTAGCTTGGCGGCGGCAGGTGCTGCCAGCCGCGCATTGCCCGTGGGCTTTAGCTTATACACAACAGTATAGGGCCTGGTTGGATCGGGGTTATGGGGTAGCTGCCGGGCGGCTGCCGGGTACGTAATGGCGAAAAAAAACAAAGCACTAAACAGGCAGCTCAGGCGCCGCATGAGGGGAGTAGACATTTTGCCAAATAAATAATGTAACCTAACGTATGTATAACTGAAGTTTTCCGGTAAGCTAAGCGGGGTGCATTGCGCCTTGGGGTACAGACGAAATCAGGGTTTGTGATCAAACCTTTTCAGGATTTTACGTAACTTTCCAAAAGAAGTCTGAATGAATTATAATTATTTTATATATAAATATTACTATGAACCTGAATCTAAGCAATAACCACCAGCAGCTGCTCCAAACCGCTATCCGTGCATTACACGAACGCACCTTTTTTTCGCAATACCCCGAGAACCCCACGCCGGATGTGTATGGCGAAAATGCCGATAAGGAAGGACGTGACATGTATAAAGCGCACCTGAACCAGCCCTTCTCGGAACTGTTGCAGGAAGATCCCGCCGCCTGGGTAGGGCAGGAGGAGTCGCCCTACGAGCAGCAGCCGCTAGGCATCACGTACCCATTCTTCGCGCCCGATACACTGGTTACGCGGGCAGAAGAAGCTTTCCATACCTGGCGCAAGGTAAAGCCCGCCGATCGCGCAGCCATCCTTGTGGAGACACTGGAGCGCGTAAAAAACCGCTTCTTCGAAATTGCCTATGCCACCATGCACACTACCGGCCAGGCCTATATGATGTCGTTTCAGGCATCGGGGCCACACGCCGCGGACCGTGCTCTGGAAGCGATAGCCGCCGGCTTGGAGGAGCAGACCCGCTTTCCGGAAGAGACGCAGTGGGAAAAGCCCATGGGCAAGTATAACTTAAAGCTCAATAAGCAGTGGAAAGCAGTGCCCAAAGGCGTGGCGCTGGTGATCGGCTGCGCCACCTTCCCGACCTGGAACACGGTGCCGGGCATGTATGCCAGCCTCGTTACCGGCAACCCGGTTATTGTGAAGCCGCACCCCAAGGCGGTGCTCCCGATCGCCATTGTGGTGGCAGAGGTGCAGCGGGTGCTCCAGGAGAATGGCCTGAACCCCAATATCTGCCAGCTGGCTGTGGACGCTAACGACCACCTGATCACAAAAGAGCTGGCCGAAAACCCGCTTGTCAAGCTGATCGATTATACCGGTGGCACTGAGTTTGGCAATTACGTGGAGAGCCTGAAAGGGAAAACCGTCTTTACCGAGAAAACGGGTGTGAACTCGATCATACTTGACTCGGTGGAAGACCTGGATAAAGTGGCGCAGAACCTGGCCTTCTCGGTGAGCTTATACTCCGGGCAGATGTGTACGGCCCCGCAAAATTTCTTTGTGCCCGAAAGCGGCGTGAAGGTAGGCGGCGAAGTGGTTGCTTACGACGAGGTGGTGCGCAAAATTGCTGATGCTGTGACCAGCCTGGTTAATAACCCCAAAGCAGGCCCGCATATTTTAGGCGCCATACAAAACCCGGCTACCACGGCGCGGGTGAAGGAGGCAGCCAGTATAAAAGGAAAAGAAGTGCTGAGCACCTGCGACCTGAGCAACCCGGTGTTTGCCAATGCCCGTACCTGCACGCCAGTAATTTACGAAGTGGCAGCCAGCGAACCCGAAAGCTACAGCCGCGAGCTGTTCGGCCCGATCGTGCTGATCATCAAAACAAAGGATACAAATGAGTCGATTGCTATTGCCAAGGAAATGGCCCAGAAGTATGGCGCTATCTCGTGCGGCGCGTATACTACCGACCCGGAAGTGAAAGAGAAAATAATGGATGAGATGAGCCTGGCCGGTACCCCGGTTAGCTTTAACCTGACAGGCGGCATTTTTGTAAATCAGAATGCCGGTTTCTCCGATTTCCATGTGACGGGCGGCAACCCGGCGGGTAACGCTTCCTTTACTAACCCCGAGTTTGTGATCAAGCGCTTTACGTGGGTTGGTTTCCGCGAGCCTGTAGCTGGTTAGGGTCTACCGGACACAAAGTATAACGTATAAAAATCCCCCTGCTGTAACATTACGGCAGGGGGATTTTTATATTAGCTGAACAGGTTGTCCAGGTCTTTCTTCAGGCCATCGATACCCTCGCGCAGGTGCTGCCACTTGGTCTGGGTGTTTTCCGTGTCGGCTAGCTTGCTGGCAATCAGCTCCCGTTTCTTCTCCAGGCCCGCAATATGCTCATGGTAGGTATGGTTCGAGTCTGCCGCTGTGGCGTTCACACGTCCTTTCAGGGTTTTGATTTTATTATCCAGTTCATCCAGGCTCTGCTGTATCTCCTCGCGCGACAGGTTATTTGGTGCGCGCATGTGTTCGGGTTTTAAAGGGTAGTTATCCATAACGTCATGTTTTCTGTTATACTTCACCTGCCGGCCAAACGGCAGCCTTCTCTAAATACTCTTTTAAGCCTAAAAAGGATGTACCCAGCTGGCGGGTGCAGGAAGTTATCGGAGCATCCGGAATATATTTAGAGCTGATCTAAATAAGACAGGAGTAGTATACAAAGGTAACGGCCTGCTGCGGGGTGGGGCACATCCGACTTGCATGGTAGCCATAAAAAACTGGTTGAACTTAACACTTCACGTATGAACAAGCGCATAATATGTATCCTGCTTTTCTGGTTGATCGTAGCAGCGGGTTGCACACCTAAAATAGTGATCACCTCCGAGCCGGCGCCTGATTTTCACCTGGCCCGTTACCGGACCTTTGCCTTTTATGAGGTAGCCGCATCGGGTACTGGCCTGGAGGAAAACGATAAGCCAAAGGTGGCGCTGCTGCAAAACGAGATCGCCAGGCAGCTGCAGGCCCGCGGGCTACAACAGGTAACTCAAAATCCGGATCTACTGGTAAACATTGGTATTGTAGTGGAGGAGAAGGTGCAGACGCGCCAGACCAATTTCGTCACAGATCCGCCTACCTATATCGGGCAGCGCCGGTATACCTGGAAAAGCAAAGAGGTGGAAGTGGGCCGCTATAAAACAGGCACTGTCACCCTCGACCTGGTAAACCCCGACCGCAACGAACTGGTATGGCAGGGCACCGCCGAAAGCATTCTGCAGGAGAAAGATAAAAAGCTGCAGGAGCAAGTGGCCAAAGGCATACAGGAACTCATCAGCCGCGTACCGCAATAAGCGGGTTAGTAGGTGGGCAAACGGAAGCCTAGGCCTAGGTAACCCCGCAGCGAGGAATCGTTTTGCCGGGCTACGCCCAGCACCAATGGCCCCAACGGGGAGTCATACCCTGCCGAGAGGCCATAGCTGATCCGGAAGGCTTGCCCATGCAGGGTGCGTGTGCTCTGTAGCAGGCCCACGTCTACCGCCTGCGCCATGGGTTGCAGGTAATAGTTTTTGCGTATCCGCAGCTGCAGGCCTGCCTGCAGGTATAAGGCTCTGGTCAGCGCATAAGTATAAGGCTCCACACCCCAGAAATCTAGGCTGTTGGGCACGATAGGCCGGAAGCCGCCCACATACATCTCCTGGTCGGGTGGCACCTGCTCCGATGTATAATATACCAGCCCCTGACGCAGCACCAGGCTCAGGTTTTGGCGCAGCGGCACCAGGCCCGTGCTCTTCACGGTAAACCGCAGGTAAGTGGGGTATGTCCGTTGGTTGATGGCGTCTTTCAGCTCGCTGTTTCCTGCCACAAAGCTGGCTTTTACGTGGCCGGGCTTCATCCCTTCCGCCGCTACATCCACTTTCCAGCCTTTGGTAGGAAATACGGCACTGTTGAGGTTATTGAGCTGGTAAAAGGTGCTCAGGCCCCAGGCACTGTTGCGGAGCTTCTGCAGCAGGGAGCTGTCGAAGGTTCTGCCATTGAGGATTACCTGGCCGGCTACTTCCGGCGAGAGCCGCGCATGGTAAAGGCTGATGCGCTGGCCCAGCGTCCAGTTAGTATGTTTGCTGGACTGCCAGCCGGCATAGCCTGCATACTTGTTCTTGTTGAAAACGGCAATTTTGTTGTTATCCTGGTCGTAGCTCGGAAACTCATAGCCATAATAATAGGCCCCCGCCACGGCGGCCACGCTCTGCGTTTTGCCTAGGTACTTGAGGTAATTCAGATCCACGCGCGGAGCCTGGGCAAAGTCCCCTTCGGCTATAAACCGCGAGCCGAGGGCAAACAGGTTGCGCTGCGTCAGGTTTACCGTTACGCCGGCCCGGTTTTCAGAGTCGTAAAAGACGGCGGCTTTCAGCGAGGAGGGCGGCGCCTCTTTTACCTGCACCTGCAGGTGATAGCCGCTTTCTCGGGGCTGCAGCGTGTACGAGACCTTATCGAAATGCCGGGTGCCGTAAAGTTCTTCCACGTGGTCTTCTATTTCTTCCAGCACCAGGGTGTCTTTTTCCTGGATGTGCAGCTTGCCGGTAATCAGGCGCCTGGGCACCCGTTTGGCACCCGTTATGGCGATACTTTCCACATATACTGAATCGCTGGCCATGATGTGGTGCACGGGCGGCGGGGGCGGGCCATAGGTGTTAAGCCGGGCGGCCAGCGCCTTCAGTGAGTCCAGGTAAGGCTGAGATGCTTCTTCCCCAATTTTAATGATGTCGGCGGTGCGGTTAAAGCTGCCGGTGCTATACTGCTTAAGCGAGTCCTGCATTTCCACCAGCAGATCGGTCTTGCGTTTTTCCGCCTCCATGTTGGCCGAGCTGGTAAAAAAGGCAATCTGTACCAGCACGTTCAGCATCGAGTTCAGGTTGGCTTCCGGTTCCAGGGCACCACTCACATTCACCCCGATAATGATGTCGGCGCCCATGTCCAATGCCTCCTGCACCGGGAAGTTCTGCACCATGCCGCCATCTACCAGCAGGTGGCCATCTATATGCACGGGCGTAAAAACAGACGGAATGGCCATACTGGCGCGCATGGCCTCGGGCAACGATCCTTTTTTGAGCACTACTTTCTCACCCGTCAGCAGGTCGGTGGCTACGCAGGCAAAGGGGATGGGCAGCTTGCTGAAATCGGTGATACCATGCGCACTGCGCGTCAGGCGCGAGAAGGTCTCTGCCAGCGCCTGCCCTTCGATCATGCCGCTTGGTATGCCGATGCGCAGCTTCTCCAGCGGCAGCTCCACCATATAGCGGGCAAAGTAGTCCTTCTCTTCCAGGGCCACTTTGTTGAGTGATACTTTGTTGCTGAGCACTTTGTTCCAGTCAATCTTCAGGGCTATCTCCTTGATCTCATCGGCCGAGTAGCCCATGGCATACAAAGCGCCCACCAGACTGCCCATACTGGTGCCCGTGATGTAGTCGGGCCGGATGCCGGCTTCTTCCATCACCTTCAGAAAACCGATGTGGGCCATACCTTTGGCGCCGCCACCGCTCAGCACCAACCCCACTTTAGGGCGCGGCTTGCCCGGTTGCAATTGCGGCTGCGCCTGAATCCGGAAGGAAGGCGCCAGCAGCAGCAGCAAGCTGAGCAGAAGCGGTAAACATACCTTTACGTGTCGGGCAGACATGGAGGAGGATCGTGGGTGAGCGGTAAAAGTAAGCAGAATGTGGTAGGATTGACAGGCGTTTGCCTGCAATTTGTTTAAAACACAACTGTCTGAAGTGGCCTGATATTGTGCTGTAAAGCAGGAATTAGGCTGATGGGTGCCAGATCGTCTTACCTTCCGCAAGCCCGGCTTCGAAGCACGGTATGGAAAGTATTCTTTGCTGACCGGTGGAAGGGAAAACCTGATCAGAAAAAGAAGTATAGCCCCAGCTGCGGAATGGTGAAGGGATACTTAGAAAAGCATTACCTTTGCCCCCAGGCAGCAGAAACGTGTTCGAAACGCCATTCTTTTTGCCGTTATACTTTATGATCTTATTCGAAAGTCCTATCCTGCGTTTGCAGTACACACCGGCAACAGATATCCTGATGGCCGACTTAACAACCCAGCAGGAGTTTTATGCCCTGGAGATGATCGAGTTTTTCAGGATCGTAGTGCAGCATGTGCACCACTATGATGTAAAACGGCTGCTGATGGATTCCCGCAAGCGGATACTGGTAGTAGACGAAGCACAGTACATGCACTTGCTGTCAGATTTTATAAGAGGGCTCCAAACTACCCGCTTGCAGAAATTAGCGCGCCTGCAAACAGGAAACCCTTCCCGCGAGCATGTTATGAAACAGGTGAATCAACAGGAAGTACGCACCTTTGAGGTGAAAACGTTTATGGATGAGCACCAGGCCGTTAATTGGCTGGTAAAAGAGGGCGACTATGTATCGTAATCCGGTGGAGAAAGGTAGCAGGTGCATCTGATAACACGTCTTGCGGCGCCGGGCCCCTGGCATAACCAAAACTTAACGGGGCTGCTGTAACGATACTTCTGTAAAATATTTATCTTTAGCCGGGGCTTCTACATAGGCAGCCCCGATCAAAATAAAACGATATGAAAACGATTGCACTGATAGCGCACAACAACCGGAAAAATGATCTGCTGAACTGGGTAAAAGAGAACCATACGTCGTTGGAAGGCTATAACTTGATTGGTACCACCAACACGTCCAAACTCATCAACGACCTGCTGGACCTGAACGTGCAGGCCTTCGGACATGGGCCAAGCGGCGGCGACATCTTACTGGCGGCTCGCATTTTGCAGGGCGAAATTGATAAGGTGATCTTTTTTATAGACGCCGAAACCCCGCACGGGCACGAGCACGATATCCAGACGCTCATCCGTACGGCCGTGATCAACAACATTCCTATTGCGTTGAACCGGGCCTCTGCCGATTTGATCGTGTTGGAACGTTAAGCCACGCGTTAACATCCTGCTACCAGGTTTTGCTGACCATAGTATGGTGTAACAGATTGTACGTACACCTTAAAATAAAGCGGGCCGCAACAGTTATTGCGGCCCGCTTTATTTTAAGGGTATTTTTAACCGGAATCCCGTTAGTAGCCTAATTTCTGGCGCACCCGCTGTAGCACAGGCAGGGCAATGGCTTTGGCTTTTTCGGCTCCTTCGTGCAGTTTTTTATCTAGCTCGGGCAGGTTGTTCATATAGTAGCTGAACAGCTCGCGCTCTTTGGCATACTTGCTTACAATGAGTTCGTATAGTGCTTGTTTGGCATGGCCATAGCCATAGCCGCCGGCCAGGTAATTCTGGCGCATCACTTCTATTTCGGCAGGAGAGGCCAGTAAACTATAGAGTTTAAATGTGGTATCGCTATCCGGATCTTTGGGCTCTTCCAGCGGTGTGCTGTCGGTAATAATGCTCATGATGGTTTTGCGCAGCGGTTTATCGGCCTCAAAAATATCGATGATGTTGCCATACGACTTGCTCATCTTCTCGCCGTTAATGCCGGGCACCGTCATCACCGCTTCATCCGTTTTAGCCTCGGGCAGTACGAACGTTTCGCCATAGAGGTGGTTAAACGTACTGGCAATGTCGCGCGTAATTTCTAGGTGCTGGATCTGGTCTTTGCCCACTGGCACAAAATTGGCGTCGTAGAGCAGAATGTCGGCAGCCATCAGCACAGGGTATGTAAACAGGCCCGCATTCACTTCGGCCAGGCCGCGGCGGCTTGATTTATCTTTGAACGAGTGGGCGTTGGCCAGCATCGGGAACGGCGCAAAGCAGTTGAGGTACCAGGTAAGTTCTGTTACCATGGCCACATCTGACTGGCGGTATAGCAGGTGCTTTTCGGTGTCAAAACCAAATGCCAGCCAAGAGGCCGCTATCGAGTAGGTATTGTGCCGCAGCACCTCCGGCTCGCGGATAGTCGTGAGCGAGTGCAAGTCGGCGATGAAGTATAAGGACTGATGTTCCGAACTTTTGGAAAATTCAATGGCCGGAATAATAGCGCCCAGCAGGTTGCCAAGGTGCGGGCGGCCGGTGCTTTGTATGCCGGTAAGATAACGTGCCATGTAACAGGATTAAGAAGTTTGCAGCTGCAAAATACGGTAAAAAGGGCTTTAAAGGAAATCCCGTTCTTAAAATGGCATGTTATCCGGGTCAGGGTTTCTTTAGTAAAGTATAATTAGCCTTCGATTTGATCTCGTTCTGTTCGCGGTCCAGCATCTTAATGGCTTTACCGCTGATGCGCTTGAAGTAAAGCGGCTCGTATTTTTTATCCGGAATGAGCTGGTAAATTACTGCTTTGGCATTCTGGCTGTTGCCGGTGGCGGCAAACCACTTGCCCCGGCTTTCAAGGGTGGTGGTGCCGGTGGGCTTGCCGAGGTAGGTTTGTTTCAGGATATAGGTTTTGCTTTTCCCGTCTTTGCCCTCATTTAACGTAAGCTCCATCCGGATACCTGCACAGTCCCCGCAGGGTACCGTGCCGCTATAGGTTCCGGCAGCATCTTTAACGGGAGGCTGGCCCGGTATGCGGGTCGTGGCAGGGTGGGGGTGGTTGGTTGCCTGTGTGGGGGTGCCGCTTAACTGCAGCAAGGCGAACAGGAAAAGGGAGAGCATGGTTTTCTTCATAGCAGGGATATTCTTAGTGGTCAAGGTATACTTCCACTGGCAACACTTGTGGCAGGCCAAGTTTCCCTCGCGTTAGATCAAGGGGGTATACTTCTATTTTAACCATTAAATCCGGTGGTTTATTGTTTACCCTGGTAGGAAATTGAACCCCCGTTATTGTTTCTTCTGCGAGCCGGGTAATCTATACTTAGCCTTTGCTTTATTTTCGTTCAGACAAATCCGGTAGAAAAGAGCTGAAGCCTGTGCTGCATGCTACTACGAGCTCCTGCAACTTGTGCGGGATCTGTGACTTGCAGCATGACAAAAAGGTAGAATGCAACAATCGGGGCCTCTAAAAAACAATGGTTAGGCAACGTGCGTCTGACGCATCGACCTAACCACAAAAATCAATCAGTTGTTGTTTGAAGAAAAAATCATTTACATAGGCACGGCGTCTTAGGTTCAGGTAAATGCAATTATATACTTAAGCCAGCGAAGCCGTTTGGCGGCTTTTCCGGATAGAATTCAGGTTTGAGAGCGCAATAGCCAGCAGGATCAGCCCGACGCCCAGCCATTGCACCGGCAATACCTCCTCGTGCAGCACCACCCGCGACATGAGCACGGCAACCGGCAGCTCTGCGGCACTAAGTATGGCGGTCAGCCCTAGGCCAGCACGCGGAATGCCATAGGCATAAAATAACGGGGGAATGACCGTTCCGAAAACTGCCAGCACCAGTCCCCATTTAAACAAGCCATGCCAGAGCGCCCCGTTTACCAGGAACTCCGGCGGAAACACGCTAAAGACAAGGATGCAGGCACCCGTCAGGAGCAGGGCACTTTTAGTAGTAGGGTGCATGGCATTGCCGGCCGCCCCGTTTATGGCCAGGAAGAAAGTATAACAAAGCGCAGCGAGCAAGCCATACCCGATACCCTGCCAGTCAAAATCCGGGAGCTCGCCGGAAAATAACCGCCCGGCCAGGCAGGTGCCCAGCAGCACCAGCACCACGGTGGCAAGCTGGATGGAGGTGGGAAGCTTACGTTTCATAACCGCATCCAGGGCCAGGCTCATCCAGGTAAACTGCATCAGCAGCAGGATGGCAATGGAAGCAGGTACGGTTTGTACACATTTATAATAGAAGATGCTCACCAGGCCGGTGCTGGTGCCCATGGCTACTAATTTGAGCTTATCTCTGAACGAGGTGCTGCTGCTTTTGCTGCCGGGCAGCTGCCGCAACAACACCATCCCCCAAAGAATAATCAATCCAAAAAATACCTGGGTGCCCGTTACATCACCCAGGGTAAAACCTTCTTTATATGCTAGTTTTACGAACGTAGAAAGTATACCGAAGCTGCAAGCTCCAAGAAAAACCGCAGCGATCCCTCTGAACATAATTGTCCCTTTAAGCAGAAAATTCAACAAAATTTAGAAAACAGCAGGGCTGAGCAGAGCCCCGCACGCGAAGTGGGGTGCTCCTACAGGTCGTGAAGCACGTAGCCTGTAATGAAGATCTGAGTATGTGCGAAATGTGCAGGCATAAGACTGCAAAGCTAGACCGGGATTTTTAAGAATCAAAAATTAAATAGTTCTTTTGATGCCTCCGGCAGAGTTGAAGTATAAAGGCCTGCTGTAATTTACTTTTGCGGCACCACATCGCCGCTTTCGATCGCGGCTTCTTCAATGAGTTCTTCGGCCTCTGTATGCCCCAGGTATTTGTCGATAACATAGTGTGCCACATAGAGCAGCGGCGTGAGGGCAACGGCAATAAAGAACTTGTAGATGTAGTTAATGGCAGCCACCGAAATGACCTGGCTAAGGGGCCAGTTGCCAAAAGCATAAAAGGCGATGAACAGCACCACAATGCTGTCGATGAGCTGTGACACCACGGTAGAGCCGGTGGCGCGGAGCCAGATCTTTTTGCTGCCGGTAAAGCGGCGCAGCCAGTGGAAAACGGTCGCGTCGAGGAACTGCGATACCAGGAAAGCGGTAACAGAGCCCACAATGATGCCCAGCCCCTGGCGGTACACGCTGTTGTAGGCAAAATTCATGTTAAAGGGATTGCCCTGTGCATCCTTGCTGTTGAGTTCCTGCCAGAACTGCGCGGGGGGCAGTTTGGTTACAATACTGATCACCAGGAAGGCATACAGGATGAGCAACACCGTGAGTATACTTACTTTCTTAACGCCTTCCTTGCCAAAGTATTCGTTGATGATGTCGGTGGTGATGAACACGACCGGCCAGATAATGACCCCTGCCGTCAGGTTAAAGTCCAGCTTATAGCCGAGCAGGTTAAGCTGTGCGCCGGGCAGACCGAAAATAGCCTCGCCCGAGAAGATCTTTACGCCGATCAGCTCGGCCAGCAACGCGTTGGCCAGAAAAATGCCACTGAGCACCAGAAACAGCTGCGTGCGTTTTTTGTCGTGAGCCAGCGAAGTAGGGGATGCCATAGGAGTGCGCTGCGTTTAGGTTTTTACAATAGCAAAACAGCTACCTTGCCCATTGGTTACAGGTAAAGCAGCTGTTCATCTTCTTTTTGGCCGTTTTTGTTCAACGGCAGGTATTCATCAGGGCAGCGCTCCTTCCGCTGCCTGCAGGGGCACTATACTTACTGGTTAAGAACCGGTGCTCTTGTAAGTTTTCAGCCAGCTGATCAGTTTTTCCTTTTCTTCTTTGGTAAGCTTAGCTTCGGCGTGCAGCAAGGTATAAGACGTCATCGGCATTTCGCCATTCTCAACCAGTTCGATGGCTTCCTCCAACTTGTGGTTCGCTTTTTTAGCTGTATAGCTTCCCCATTCCGAGAAATTCAGTTCCCGGCGACCTTCGTCTATATGGTTTTTGAGAAACCATGAAACCGGAGCTACATTCGAGTACCAGGGATACTTGGTGGTGTTGGAGTGGCAATCGTAGCAGGACTCCCGCAAGATAAGAGTCACATCCTGTGGCGGATTAGCAATGGTTACAAATTCTTTGGCCGGGTCTACAGGCGGGTTCGTTTTATCAATGCGGATAAACTGCATCAAAACCAGAAGGACAAGTATACCGACGATAATGCCGGTGGCGGTGAATGCTTTTCTCTTAGCCATTTATGTTAGGATTAGGGATATTACAGGCGCGCAGGCGGGCTGACGCGGCTCCTAAATATAGCGGTTTTCAGTAGAATGTACAAAGCCCGCAAAGGATTAAAGCAAAGCCTGGCGCTACAGTAGCTCCTGCAATAGCTGCTGCCCCTGCGGCCAGTCGCCTAGGCCCGAACTGGCGTTGATATGCCTGGCATCTCCCACGCTTACCAACTGGCTGCCCCAGTTCCGGCCCAGTTCCTGTACCCGTTGCATGGATATGTAGGGGTCGTTGCTGCTGGCTACTACTATAGTTGGAAAGGGGAGCTTTTGTTGGGGAATAGGGGCGAAACCGGTTGCTTCCTGCGGAAAATCCGGGCGTTCTGCATCCGGCGGCGCTACCAGCATGGCGGCCTTTACGTTTCCCTGGTAATGCCGGGCCCAGTGCACCACCGCCAGGCAACCCAGGCTGTGCGCCACTAACACCACAGGAGCATCTGCCTGCTGTATTTCCTCGTGCAGCTTTTTCACCCAGGCTGCGCAGGTGGGCGTATCCCAATCCGATTGCCCTACGCGGCGGATGGCGGTATCCTGCGCTTCCCATAGACTTTGCCAGTGTTGCGGCCCCGAGTTGCCCAGCCCAGGTACCATGATCAGTTGTATAGCCATACGTGTGTTTTGGTGCTGGTAATAATACGGTAAAGAAAAGGCAAAGCTATACTTGCGCAGACTGAAGTGGGCTGGTTTTCAGCATAAATTTAATTGGTATTGGCGAAAAGCAGCGATGGCCTTTATACGTATCTGTCACTTGTTAAAGAGTTTTACCTGGTTTATACTTCCTGCCAGCTAACAGCGGCGCCGGGTTGAGGCGGTAAGCGGATGTTTGAATAAATTTTTGAACTGACAGCAACGCGAGGACGGACCTATACTTGCTGCAGCCTGGCCATAACCTGGTTGACCAGCTTGTCGCAATGTTTCGAGCCAAACGTAAACACATCCCGCGAGGCAGAAAGCTGGTAGAGGTTTTCTTTGAGCAGTGTTTTTGCACGATGCAGCCTTACTTTCAGATTGCTTTCCGAGATAGCCAGGCAAGCGGTCACTTCCGCCGTGCTCATTTCCTCTACCTCGCGCAGCATATAAACGACCCTGTATTTGGTAGGCAGGTTATCGATGGCCTGCTCCAGCAGCAGCTGCATTTCCTTGTGAATGGTATTGATTTCGGGGTTCATACTTTTGGTGTCAGGTAGTTCCAGGAGTTGCTGGTCTGGTTGGTCTTCTTGTATACTATGCAGGAAAGCGGCTTTCTGGTTTTGGCGCAGCCAGCCCAGCGCCTCGTTTATACCAATGCGGACCAGCCAGGTCGAGAACTGCGCCTCGCCGTGAAACTGATATAGCTTTTCATATGCTTTGAGGTAGGTGTTCTGCATGGCATCCTCTACCTCGCACGCATCTTTCAGGTATCCCCTGATCACCCGGTAAAGTTTCTGGTTATAGCGCCGCATGAGGATCTCATACAACTCTTTTTCCCCGGTTAATACCCGTTCCACTACCTCCCGGTCCGATAACTGGTGTTGCCCTTGTTTTTCTTTTACCTGCATACTTGGCTGCCTTTACTTATTTAGATGCAAATGGCGCAAAAAAGTTACATGAATCTGTAACGTTATTCATTAGCGGGTATCTAATGAGTAAATAATGTTAAATAATTGTAAAAACCGAAAGATCATGGAAAATGTAATGGAACATCAGGCGCTGCTTCAAATCCGAACCACCCTGAAACTGACCTATGGCCTTGTACCTATTGTTGCGGGTATTGATAAGTTCACAGACCTGCTGGTAGACTGGGATAAGTACCTGAACCCGACCCTTGCTGGGATGTTGCCGGTGGCACCACATACTTTTATGCTGCTTGTGGGTGTGATCGAGATCATTGCCGGGGTGCTGGTATTTGTGCGGCCCCGCCTGGGCGCTTATGTGGTGATGGCCTGGCTGATCGGCATTGCCCTGAACCTGCTGTTGAGCGGGCACTACCTGGATGTGGCTGTGCGGGATCTGACCATGGCCGTAGGCGCTTTTACGCTTACCAAAGTAACCGAGGCTACTACCGCTACCGATAGCCCCCGCACAGAAAGAACGCTGGCTGGCAGACCTTCTACTGCTCTGTAATACAGAAAATGCTGCCTTCGGTGGCCAGGTCTACATGCGGGAATACGGACATGGCCTCCAGCAGCAGCGGGGTCAGGTCTTTGTACCGGACCGAGAAATGGCCCAGCAGCAGGTGGCGCACTTTGGCGGCCGCGGCGAGCTCGGCAGCCTGCAGGGCCGTGCTGTGGAAGGTATAGGTAGCGCGCTCGCGCATATCATCCAGGAAAGTGGCCTCGTGGTAAAGTAGATCTACACCGCGCAGGTAGGGGAGCAGCTCGGGTTTATAGCGGCTGTCTGAGCAATAGGCGTAGCTGCGGCTGCGCTTTGGCTCCTGTGTTACATCCTGGTTGCGGACGATGATGTTGCCTTGTTCGTCTTTGATATCTTCGCCCCATTTGAGGCGCACGAGTTGCGGCGGGGTCAGAAAGCCGGAGAGCTTTTCCTTGATCAGTGGGCGTGGCTTGGGCTTTTCCCTGAAAACAAAACCGCAGCAGGGCACACGGTGCTCCATCGGGATGGTATGTACCGTGATCTGCTTGTCTTCAAAGATCTTTTTGTGGTAAGCTGTGTCCAGCTCATGAAAAATGAGCGGAAAGCTCAGGTTGGTGCCCGAATACTTAAACTGCAGGCTAAGGATTTCGGAGAGGCCGGGAGGGCCGAAGAGGTGCAGCGGCGTGAGGCGCCCCTGCAGGTGCATGGTGGATAGCAACCCTGCCAGCCCAAAATAATGGTCGCCATGCAGGTGGCTGATGTAAATATTGCAGATGCGCTGATGCTTTATCTTGTATTGCATCAGCTGCATCTGCGTTCCTTCTCCGCAATCAATCAGGTGGTACTGATTGCCAATCGTCAGGACTTGGGCGGTATGGTGTCTGTTTGCCGAGGGAGTAGCCGACGAACTGCCGAGAATTCTGAGTTCGAAATCCACTACCGGGCGGTAAGGTTAGTCTTCTTTGTTGGTCAGATCTTGCTCAATCTCGTGCAAAAACACACGATCGATCGCTTCTTCTACCGTAGGCAGAATGTTTAACACCGACTCCAGTTTAGAGATAGAGATGAGCTTCATCACATGGTCCTGTAACCCTGTCATGATCAGCAAACCGTTAGAGGAATTGCATAGGCGGTTTGCGATCAGAATGGAGCTCAGGCCCGATGAATCCGTATATTTCACGTTACTCAGGTCAAGAATCAGGTTGGTGATCCCCTCGGCATTCAATTTCACGAACTCAGACTTCAGGTCAGGTGCAATAGAAGTATCCAGCTTCTTCTCATCTATCGTGATAATTGTATAGTTTTCTTTCTTATCAATCGTGTATTTCATAGATCTACCAATAAGGATTTAAAAGCAAATGTACCAAAATCTACTTTAATTATGGTAACTTTTAGTGCTAAAAAATGTTTTCAATAATGTGCTGCTCTATTCGAGAAAGCACGTTTTCATAACCCTCCTTTACAAAAGGCTGGCCGGTAAAAACCTCAAACAGCTCAATATAGCGGTCCGAAATGCCGCGTACCACTTCGTCTGTCATCTCCGGAACTGCCTGGCCGTGTTGCCCCTGAAAGCCGTTTCCGATGAGCCACTGGCGCACAAATTCTTTTGAAAGCTGCCGCTGCGGTTCTCCTTGTGCCTGCCGTTCCGCATACCCCTGGCTGTAAAAGTAACGGGACGAATCCGGCGTGTGGATCTCGTCGATCAGGTAAATCTGGCCGTTATACTTGCCAAACTCATACTTGGTATCTACCAAAAGCAGGCCACGTTCTGCGGCCAGTGCGGTACCACGGGCATAAAGCGCTCTGGTATAGCGCTCTAAATTAAGATAATCTTCTTCAGATACAAGGCCTGAGGCAATAATTTCTTTTCTTGAAATGTCTTCGTCGTGGCCTTCGTCTGCTTTGGTGGTGGGGGTGATGATGGGCTCAGGCAACTGGTCATTCTCGCGCAATCCCTCGGGCAGGGCTACCCCGCACAAGAGGCGTTTGCCGGCCTGGTACTCGCGCCACGCATGGCCTGCCAGGTATCCCCGGATCACCATTTCTACTTTAAAAGGCTCGCAACGATACCCGATGGTCGCATTCGGATCCGGGGTAGACAGAACCCAGTTGGGAACAATGTCAGCTGTCGCTTTGAGGTTGAGACTGGCAATCTGGTTGAGCACCTGCCCTTTGTAAGGAATAGCGCGTGGCAGCACCACGTCAAAAGCGGAGATACGGTCGGTGGCGATCATGGCCAGCTTGTCTCCGAAATAGTATACATCGCGAACTTTGCCTTTGTAAAAACCGGTCTGGCCGGCGAAGGAGAAGTTGGTTTCTTTTATGGCCTCCATTACGTGTGATAGGTTGTCAGCAAGCAAAGGTAATTATATTTTAGAGGGTGAAAAATTTAATTGGCTGCTTTCACGTACGATGCCGGGGCCTGCGAATATAGTTGCTAAACTATACCGGAAGTATACTTGGCAGCAGGGGCAAAGTTTAGTATTAATATAGGGAGATGTTATACTATCAGAAGTATGATGCAGCTTCAGGCCTGCGGCGGGTTTTGCAGACACTACTAGCCGGAATCGCCTGTAGTTATGCTGCTGCAGCCGCTGCCTGTAGCCGGGTATGGCCACAGCGCTACTTAGCTGCGCAGGAGCTGGCAGGGGCGCCTGTAACGAAAACAGGAGCCCGCCGTATGATTGCTTAACCGGCGCTGCAAAGGCATTTTTGAAAAAAGAGCAGAAAAAGCTTGCAAATACTTTTAGCGCGGTTTAATATTGCAACATCTAGTCAATACCCTTCGCGGATATTGATTTATAAAGAAGCGTGGAGAGACAGGCTCTATGAAGCGCTAGCAACCTAACTACCGAGTAAAGGTGCTAATTCCTGATTCCGAAAGGTTCGGAAGAATATAAATTGATACTGTCATGAAAAAGGGAATCAAGCCAACACAGCACAGACGTATTTTTAATTTGCCGGCAGCCGCACTGCCGCAAACTCCCGCTTTTGCTCTCGCTAAAGTCATGCGCATGCCCCTGGAGGCTATGTGTTGCTGTTGTTGTTAATCTAGCATCGTTTTAGCCTGCACCGCTTTCGCGGCAGATTCATGTCTGCGGCCAGGGGCTACTCTGTATTCGCATCTCTGCGGTTTTATACTTTAACTTATTTCTTCTCCTACTTTATATACTATAGCCATGTCTCAATCTCTGCATTTCGAAACTCTTCAGCTACACGCTGGCCAGGAAATAGATCCCACCACACAGTCGCGCGCTGTGCCTATCTACCAGACAACCTCCTATGCTTTTAAAAACGCCGAGCACGGGGCCAACCTGTTTGCCCTGAAAGAATTTGGCAACATTTATACCCGCATCATGAACCCGACCACCGATGTGTTTGAGAAGCGGGTGGCGGCGCTGGAGGGCGGCGTGGCAGCCGTTGCCGTGGCATCGGGCATGGCAGCGCAGTTTCTGGCGCTTACCAATATCCTGGAGGCCGGGGATAATTTCGTGTCCACGGGTAACCTGTACGGCGGCTCATTCAACCAGTTCAAGGTATCGTTCAAGCGTCTGGGTATTGAGGCCCGGTTTGCCAAGGACGATGCCGTGGAAAGCTACGAGCAACTGATCGATGAGAAGACCAAAGCCCTTTACGTGGAGACCATTGGCAACCCTCGCTTCAACATCCCGGATTTTGATGCACTGGCCGCACTGGCCCGCAAGTATGACATCCCGTTTGTGGTGGATAATACCTTTGGCGCTGGCGGTTACCTGTTCCGCCCGTTGGAGCACGGGGCCAACGTGGTAGTGGAGGCAGCCACCAAGTGGATCGGCGGCCACGGTACCAGCATTGGCGGCGTAATTGTGGATGGCGGTAACTTTAACTGGGGCAACGGCAAATTTCCGCAGTTCTCGGAGCCGAGCGAGGGCTATCACGGGCTCAACTTCTGGGAAGTATTCGGGGAGAAAGGTCCCTTCGGCAACATTGCCTTTGCCATCCGGGTGCGGGTAGAAGGGCTGCGTGATTTTGGTCCTGCCCTGAGCCCGTTCAACTCTTTCCTGCTGCTGCAGGGCCTCGAAACCCTGTCGCTGCGCCTGGACAGAACCGTGCAGAACGCCCTGGCGCTGGCCCAGTGGCTGGAGCAGCACGAACAGGTAGAAGCGGTGAACTACCCGGGACTGGTGAGCAGCCCTTACCACGAACTGGCTAAAAAGTACCTGAAGCGGGGCTTTGGCGGGGTGTTCTCCTTTAAGCTAAAAGGCGACAAGCAGCAGGCCGAAACTTTTGTGAACAGCCTGCAACTGGTAAGTCACCTGGCTAACGTAGGCGATGCCAAAACGCTGATCATCCACCCGGCCTCTACCACCCACCAGCAGTTAAGCGATGCCGAGCAGCTAAATGCCGGCGTAGAGCAAACCCTGCTGCGCGTGTCGGCAGGTATCGAGCATATCGATGATATCAAAGCAGATTTTGAACAGGCGTTCGCCAAAGTACGCGAAGCACAACCGGAGGCACTCCTCCAGTAACGAAAGAAATGCCAGAGCAACACGTTTTTCATTCCCAACAGGCCTTCACGCTGGAGTCGGGCGCTACCCTGCCCGGCTTGCAGCTGGCCTATACTACCTACGGCCAGCTAAATGCCCGCCGCGACAACGTAGTATGGGTGTGCCATGCCCTGACCGGCAGCTCCGACTTTACAGACTGGTGGGCCGGTCTGTTTGGCCCGGGCAAGTTGTATGACCCGGCGCAGTGGTTTGTTATCTGTGCCAATACCCTGGGCGGATGCTATGGCTCTACCGGGCCGCTGTCCATCAACCCTGCTACGCTGAAGCCCTACTTTCATGCGTTTCCGGTTTTCACTAACCGCGATGTAGTGGCTGCCTTCGAGCTGCTGCGCGGCGAGTTGGGTTTAAAGCAAATTCATACGTTGATCGGCGGTTCGTTGGGAGGGCAGCAGGCACTGGAGTGGGCCATTCAGCAACCTGATGTGTTTGAACGGCTGGTGCATGTGGCCTCTAATGCCCGCCACTCGCCCTGGGGTATCGCGTTTAACGAAAGCCAGCGCATGGCCATTCGCCAGGACCCAAGCTGGCACGGCAACAGCGAGGATGCCGGCAAAGAAGGCCTGAAAACGGCACGTGCTATTGCCATGCTTTCGTACCGCCACTACAACACTTACCACGAAAACCAGCAGGAGCCCGGCAACAGCATTACAGACAATTTCCGGGCGGCAACTTACCAGGTATACCAGGGCGAAAAGCTTGCCAAGCGGTTTAATGCCTATACGTACTGGTTGCTGTCCAAAGCCATGGACTCGCACCACGTGGGCCGCAACAGGGGCGGCGTGGTGAAAGCGCTGGCGCATCTAAAGGCCCGCTGCCTGTTTGTGGGTGTCGATACCGACCTGCTTTTTCCGGTAGAGGAACAACAGTTTTTACATACACAGGTGCCGGGCTCCGCGTTTGCACTCCTTACCTCCAACTATGGCCACGATGGTTTTCTGGTGGAGGTGGAGCAGCTGACAGCCGCGATCAGTCAGTTTTATATAGAAGAAGAAACAGTAGCATTATTACACTATGAGCAATAAACATAAAATAGGCATCCTGGGATTTGGCTGCGTGGGCCAGGGTTTGTACGATGTGCTGCAGCACAACCAACTGCTGGAAATAGCCAATATCTGTGTGAAGGACAAAGAAAAGGAGCGCCCTCTGCCGGCAACTGCTTTCACGTTTGATGCCCAGCAGCTGCTGCAGGATGATAGCATCGATCTGCTGGCCGAGCTCATCAGTGATCCCAAAGAAGCCTATTTATTGGTGAAGCAAGCCCTGCTGGAAGGGAAGACCGTCGTATCTGCTAACAAAAAAATGATTGCCGAAAACCTGCCGGAGCTCGTACAGCTGCAGCAGCAGTATAAGGGCGTGTTGCTCTACGAAGCCGCTGTGTGCGGAAGCATTCCAATCCTGCGCACCTTGGAAGCCTACTACAGCACGGAGCCTTTAAAAGAGGTAAGCGGTATCCTGAACGGCTCGTCTAATTACATTCTGCACAAGCTCGATACCGAGAACCTGTCGTATGAGGAAGCGCTGCACCAGGCGCAGGCGCTGGGTTTTGCCGAAACCGACCCGACCTTGGACGTGGGCGGATACGATGCCCTGCATAAAATCTGCATTATTGCGGCCCATGCGTTTGGCGTGGTGGTGCCGCTGCAGAAAGTGTTGCGCTTTGGCATCAGCCGGGTGAGTACGCAGGATGTAGCCCTGGCACAGGCCGTGGGCGCCCGCATCAAGCTGGTGGCTTCGGCTAAAATAAACAACCTCGGCGAGCTGGAAGTGCAGGTGCTGCCCACCTTTGTTTTCCCGGACAATGAGCTATACTACGTGCATGCCGAGTTTAACGGGGTGCAGCTGGATGCCCGCTTTGCCGGTAGCCAGTTCCTGAAGGGGCGTGGGGCAGGCAGCCACCCTACCGGCTCAGCCGTTTGGGCCGACGTGTCGGCAGCGCTTGCAGGCTACAAGTATACGTATCCCAAATTACAGGCTGCTACTACACCTGTGGCCGCAGATGCCACGCTGCGGGTGTACCTGCGGCTGGCTGCACAAAACGGCGAACTGCCTAACCTGCCTTGGCACGAGGTGACCTCTTTTGGCGTGAATAGCCAGGTAGTGCAGCTGGTAGGCACCATTCTGCGCAGCGATCTGCTGCAGCACCAGCAGGAGCTAGAAGCCCGGGGAGCCTTTATCGCACAGCTGCCGGATGAACTGGCGGAAGAGGAGCTCCTGCGCGCCGCTATTGCAACAGAACTGGTCGCTGCGTAATTACGGCTAAACCATAAATTGCATTATACTTGAAAGGATGAAAACCGCTAATAAGCAAATTACTTAGTAAAAGCTAATTAAAGTATCAAAAAATTTCAGAAAGCAGCTTGAATAGGTGCTAAAACATAGCCCTTCCTTTTTGCAGAACGTACAACAACTATCTATTGGAGATATAAATGTACGGCGATGACAAAAAACTTACCCTTGCTGATCTTGGTCCTCTTTTTGGTGGCTTTCTCATCCTGCAAAGACGATAATGCGTCCCCGTTGCGCAACGTGCGCTTTGATCCTGACCTGCTGAACAAATTGCACCAGGAAGGCGGCGCCTGCCATACCTATAGCCTGCAAAGCAGGAACCTGGGCACCGTGTATACTAGGCAGGTGCTGGTAGCCTTTACAGGTGAAATTCCCCTGGCCCAACAGCAGCAAGTGCTCGCCGATTATGGCTTTGTAACCGGTATGGGAGCAGCGGTAAATAGTAATTCGGCCAGTCTGCAACCGGTGCAGCTGCAGGAAGGCCTGAGTTGCAGCCAGGTGGAACAGGCAATTAAAGAACTGGCTGCCGATACACGCATCGCTTATGTGACGCCCTACTTTCTGCAGGATGGTAATCAACTGCTGGGCATCAGCAACGAAGCTATGGTAACGGTGACTCCAAATGGCTTGCCGGCACTGTACCAACTGGCCAAAGCCTACAACGCCCAGGTCTTAAAGCCGCTTGGGAATAATACCTACCTGGTGAAAGTGGATAAACACGCGAAGGGCAACGCGCTGGAGCTGGCCAACTACCTGCAGGGCAAACCCGGCATAACCCAGGCCGAACCGGACTTTGTTGTTTCGATCAGCAATGGAAAAAGCACGCCACTGCAATTGGTTGCTGGTAACAGAGCCGAGTAATGGCAGCATAAGGGTAAGTATAAACATAAAAACGCCCGGCTTCCGTGAAAAAGCCGGGCGTTTTTATGTTTATACTTGTTGATCGTTTATACTTGCTGGTCCTGTAAATAAAGTGCCTGGGCCTTTTCGCGCAGGTTGTAATTAGAGGCCATCACTTCGCCGTAAGCGCCCGCCGTGCGGATAGCGATCAGATCGCCCCGGCTGGTTTCAGGAAGTATAACGGCTTTGCCAAAGCAGTCGGACGATTCGCAGATAGGGCCCACCACATCATACCGCTCCTCGGGCAGCTGGCTACTCAGGTTCTCGATCTTATGATACGATTGATACAGGGCCGGGCGAATCAGTTCGGTCATACCGGCATCCAGTATGGCAAAGTTGGTCGTCATGCCTTTTTTGATGTATAGTACCTTTGATACAAGGGTGCCGCACTGGGCTACCAGGGCTCGTCCAAGCTCAAAATGCACCTGTTGCCCAGAGCGTAGTTCCAGAAACTGGTGGAACAAATTAAAATAGGAAGCAAAATCAGGGATAAGCTGCTGCTCCGGCTGGTAGTAATCCACCCCCAGGCCGCCGCCCACATTAATGTGCTGCAGGGTTATTTTATGGGCTGCAAACCACTGCTGGAACTCATTCACGCGGGTGCACAGGTTCTTAAAAACACTCAGATCCGTTATCTGCGAGCCAATGTGAAAGTGGATGCCGATCAAATCAATGTTGGGCAGTTGCGCCAGAAGCTCCAGCACGCTTTCCAGTTCCCAGGCGTTAATGCCAAACTTATTCTCCTCCAGGCCGGTGGTGATATACTTGTGCGTGTTGGCGTTTACGTTGGGATTGATGCGCAGAGCGACGCGTGCCGTTTTGCCTTTCAGGGCAGCCAGTTCGTTGAGCACCTCCAGTTCCTGCTTCGATTCGCAGTTGAAACAGAAAATGTCCTGGTCCAGGGCATAATTGATCTCTGCATCCGATTTACCAACGCCGGCAAACACCACATCACTCGGAGCAAATCCACTAGCGATTGCTGTCTTTACCTCATTGCCGCTTACGCAGTCAGCCCCGAAACCATAGGTGCGCATGGCCTCCAGAATGGGGGCATTGGCATTGGCTTTAAGGGCGTAATGTACGTGGTAGTTATACTTGCGGGCTTCTTGCTGCGCCGCGTCCAGGGTCTGGCGCAGCAGGGGCAGGTTATACACATAAAGCGGCGTACTGTGCTGCTGCAGTTCGGCCAGGTCGATATTAAGCATGGGTTCTGTTTCGTTCAAAAATACCCTCGTTCAGTTGTTGCAGTGCCTCCACTTTGTGGGTGGTGTTGATGAGCACACTGATGTTGTTTTTGCTGCCGCCATACGATATCATCCGTAAGGGGATCGCTTTAAGTGCTTCGAAGATCTCCAAGCTGGAGCCGCTGCGCTCTTCTATAAAATCGCCGACCACGCAAATAATGGTTTGGTTCTGATCGACCTCTACCTGTCCGAAAGCTTTGAGTTCGGCCACGATCTGGTCCAGGAACTTGTCATTGTCAATCGTCAGCGAGATGGCCACCTCCGAAGTGGTGATCATGTCAATGGGCGTTTTATAGCGCTCGAATACTTCGAACACGCTACGCAAAAAACCATAGGCCAGCAGCATACGGCCTGATTTGATCTTGATGGCCGTGATACCGTCTTTTGCCGCAACGGCTTTTATTTTACCGCCTTCGCTTTCCGCGCTGATGGTTGTGCCTTTTGCCGAAGGCTCCATGGTATTGAGCAGGCGTACCGGAATATTTTTCTGCTTGGCCGGCAGCACGCTGCTTGGGTGTAGGATTTTGGCACCGAAGTATGCCAGCTCCGCCGCCTCGTCAAACGACAGTTCCGCAATAGGATAGGTGTTCTTTACAATGCGCGGATCGTTGTTGTGCATCCCGTCGATGTCGGTCCAGATCTGTATCTCGTCCGCATCGGCAGCAGCGCCGATCAGCGAGGCAGAGTAATCCGAACCGCCACGTTTCAGGTTGTCAATTTCCCCGAAAGCGTTGCGGCAAATATAGCCTTGCGTAATGAAAAGCGTTGTTTGCGGGTGCTTGGCCAGTTCTGCAGCCAGGTTGCGGGCAATATAGGCTGTGTCGGGCTCTTCGTTTTCATCGATCTTCATGAAGTTAAGGGCCGGCAGCAACACGGAGTTTATGCCCTGTTCTTCGAGGTAGAACTGGAAAAGTGCCGTGGAAAGCAGTTCTCCCTGTGCAAGTATGGCCCGCTCTTCGTGCTCGGTAAACAGGTCCTGCGTAAAGGCGCGGATATAATCGAAGTGCTGATCGAGCAATTCGTTGGCCTGTGTTTTCTTTTCGGCGGAAGTATAAAGCTGCGCCACCACCTGTTTATACTTTGACTGGAGCGCATCAATCTGCGCATTCGCATCCTGGTGATTATGCTGGTACAGCGATTCCGTAATTTGTACCAGCGCATTGGTGGTGCCCGACATAGCCGAAAGCACTACAATTCTGGGGGCATCGCTTTGGATAAGCGACGTTAGCGCCTGCATTCGCTCAGCAGAACCGACAGAGGTGCCGCCGAATTTTAATATTCTCATTTAATAGAAGAAAATAGGATAACAGATCAGGTTACAAAAGTAACGCAGTTTAGGCTGTAATCCATAAGATTACCGTATTTTCCTGCATCAAAAAGGCCCGCAGCTTATGCGGGCCTTTTTTGATGCAGGATGGTTGCTCCTGATTTACCTTAATTCCCGTCTCTTCAGGGGCATTCGGGCCGTTGCGGTGCCTGCTCATACTTCCAAATCAGGCAGGGAGCCTTTTGAAGAGGTTGCGCCAGATTTTATCAGCCGGATGCTGTCCTGTTCGACGGGTACACCCTGTTAATTTGTTTTCATGACCTTCACGGAAAGCTCTGTTTTCTCTCCCACCATTTTCAGCACATAAACGCCGCTGCTTAAACTTGCCAGCGGCAGTTCCAGTTCATTCAGGCCCCTTTCCAGGCTGATTGCCTTTTGCAGTACCACCACGCCGCGCAGGTCCAGGAGCAGGATTTTTGCTGCCTCGCCCGTTTCCGCTGCGATCAGTACATTGAGGTTTGTCTGAACCGGGTTCGGGTAAGCTTTCAGTGCGGCAGCAGTTACTTTTGCCGTCGTAACCGAAATGATCTTGCTCAGCGTGGCCACTCCGCTATAGTCTACCTGCTTCAGGCGGTAATAAACCTGTTGCGGCAGCATGGTTTTATCTTCAAAGCTATACTTAAGAGGCTGGCTGCTGGTACCGTTTCCGGCTACTTCGCCAATTGCTTTAAAATCAGTACCATTCAGGCTACGCTCCACTACAAACTTCAGATTATCTTTTTCGGTAGCGGTCAGCCACTGCAGCATGATGCTCCCGTTCTGGCGGATGGCTGTAAAGAAGGCCAGTTCTACCGGAAGGGGCACAACAGAGCTGTTGGGGTCGTTGAAGCGCAGAGTTACCGGACTGGTGGTTGTAAATCCCCGGGCATCTGTTGTGCGAACCGAGAATGTATAAATGCCTATTAGCAGCTGCCCCTTGGTATTATCTACTTTTATAGCCCCGGTGATAGTGTTCAGGGTGGTGCCTGTCGGCATCCTGCCAGAGACCAGTTGTGCAGCGGTAACACCGCCATCCTGGTCCGTAACCGTTGCCAGGACCTCATTGTTGGAATAGGCATTGTAATTCTTCGGGCCCGCTACATTGTAAAGCGCCGGGCAGTTAACCACGATCGTTACCGTAGATGCCGCCTTATTGCCGCTGCAGGCATTGGTTACTGTCCAGGTAAACTGGTAAGTGCCGGAAACTAACCCTGAGACACTGGTGGAAGAACTGGTTGCACTTCCAAAGGTTGCAGTAGATGGGCCGCTTACCATCGTCCACAGGCCTGTACCCGGTGCCGGGTCGTTGCCGGCCAGGGTGGTCGTGGCGCCGCATACCGTTTGGTTAGGGCCGGCATTCGACGTAACATCCGCTCCGCTCGATACCTTGATAGTGGCTTCCTGCAGCATATAGATAGGAGGACAGGTAGATGTTGCTGCTGTGGTGGGGCTTACCTGGACGGTGTAAGTATAAGTGCCCGCAGTAGTAAGGTTGCCGGTGGATACAGATTTAGTCGCATTACTATTACCTGGAGCCTCATAAGTTCCTATTGGTTGGTTCAGATTAGTTTTCAGGAACACTTTATAAGTATACCCTCCCTGGGTCTCAAAATTAATATTGGTAGCCGTACCTATGCAGATAATAGGGGCTGTAGCGGTTACAGCCCCGGCAACATTTGCTCCCGTTACCGTGATTTTAATATTAGTTGTCGTCGGATCGATATTTTGCGCCTCGCAGGGCTCTCCTGTTCTTTTAATGATCACGTTAAAATCTGTTGTAACAGAAACGGTAACCGCCGGTAAGCTAAGGTCTCCATTGGCAGTGGGTACGATCAGCGTACCAATTGCCGTATTAGATGTTTTGTTAAACAACTGATAGGAATAACCAGCTTCAGCTGCTTTCACCGTAATCACTGTGGATAGGGGCGGGCATCCGCTCATAACCGAAGCGCTTAGCGAATAGGTTTTTGGCAGCGCCGGGTAGAGGCTGGTTGTTAAGTTGCTGCCGATCTGCTGATTGCAGGGGGCGCCCACTTTCAGCGCTTTTACCGTCAGAGTGGTTGGATCGACCGTCAGCGCAGCGGACGTAAGGCTGATTGCGTTGCCGGTACCCAGCACGGAGGTACCTGAAGTGCCCGTCCCATTATAAAGGTTGTAGATCACGCCGGCCTCAGAGGTTGGCAGCAGGACCGTAGCAGCTGTGTTCGGGCAGTACTTAGGGGCCGATAAGGTAGGGACGATGGCTGTATTGAAGGGCTTGCATTGTACGGTAACGGCTGCAGATGGTGTGCTCTCGCAGTTTGTGCCAGATGTAGCCGTAATAGTTACCGAAGCGCCTGCAAATAGCTCGTAAGGGGACAGGCCAGAAACAGACCAGGAACCGGCAGCAGTAGCCGTGGTGCTGGTTAAGTATGAGCCGGCCACATATACCTTTACAAGCACGCCTGCCGGTGCGCCGCCACTCATACTAGTTGCACCTTCTACTATCGGAGATGTTATACTTAAACCTGTGCCGGTAGTTTTAGCAGTCACGGTAACAGAGGCAGAGGCAGGGCTCTGGAGTTTCCCACTTGTTGTGGCCTTCGCATAAAAGGAGGTGCCAATAGCCAGCGATAAACCACTGACAGTCCAGGATTTGTACTGGTTTATGATAGCGGGACTTCCGATAGCCGTATTAGTGGCAGCATTGTAAAGCTGTATACTTGCGCCTGACGAACCTGTGGTGGTGCCGCTCACGCTATTTACTGTACTGCCGGTGGCCACACAGTACATGCCCGTAATAAGGGGTGTGGTAGTATAATCAACAGCCGTTTTTATTGCGGATGGAGAGGAGGTAAGACTACAGGAGGTATTTCCATCAGAACCGCTAGAACTTATTCTAGCCGTAATAAAGTCACCGGCTATTAGGGTTAAGCTACTTACATTTATTGTCCAGGTAGTGCCACTTAGCGTAGCTGAAAAAGCAGTTTGCCGGATGCCGTTCTTATAGATATACACTACAGCACCCGTTGTTAATGCAGATACGGTACCGGCGACGGTAGTTAGTTTTGTTGCTATTTCAGTGTTGCCAGCCGTCGTGTTTACCGTGCCATCAGCATACGTAATGCTGGTTATAGTGGGATAGGCTTGATATGGGGTACTGGTGTTACCATTACCATTTGAGCAGAATTCATTTGATTTCAGGGACTCACACATGCCCGCTGGCTGTTGGGTAGCTGCATAAGTTCCTGCAGCTAACCCTGTAATGTCTACGGAAAAGGTGCCGCCAGACACAGTTACAGTTTGTGTCAGCACCACCGTAGTTGTATTGGGAATGTATAATCTGATAGTTACTGAGCCATTATAGCTGGAAGTGCCAGTCAGTGTTTTTCCTCCATTGGTGGTAGATGTTAGGATAGGAGCAGCTGTGCCGGAGCACGTTACGGTCGCAGCCGTTACGGTTACCGTATTCGATTCCACGGAGATTGATTTACCGGTCGCAGTTACTTTAGCCGTAATCAGGTCGCCGGCAACCAGCACGTTTGTTGCATAGGTCCAAGTGCCTGTAGATGATACCGTGGTGGTGCCAAGCAAGGTACCGTTTCTATAAACAGCCACACTGGAGCCGGCAGGCTCGGACGAGGTGCCGCTTATACTTCCTGTCTTGATCGGGCTGCTAACTACCGGAGGGGCAGAGACCAGCGTGCTGAAACCACCGGTTTGTAGTTGGCTTATACTTGTGGGCGGAAAAGTGCTGATCACATCTTTCCAGATAATCAGCTTGTTGTTGCTATAAACAAGGTCGTTTACACCGCCAACATCCGATACGGTTCCGCTGATGCCGCTTTGCGCGCTAGTAACTGTAATGCCGGACATACGCAGCGGCGTAGCAGAAGTAATACCTCCCTGAAAAGCGGTTAGCGGAACATAAAAATCATAAAAATAGTCGGCATCACCTCCGGCGGTAGTAGCAGCAATCGCTTTCTGGAAATATTGGTCAATGGAGCCACTGAAGATAGTTTGCTGCGTATTCACATTGTTTGTTACCGTGTGTTTGATGACGCGTACATCAAAATTGCTGGCTAAGAGCACCTCATATTCAAAGCCCGGGTTCTCGCCGGTGCCATTAAATGTATTGTTGATGTCGATCAGGATGCTGTATCCTTTGGAGGCGGTAGATTGCCCGCCGATCCGTACGCGGAAGAGCAGGTTTGTGCCATCAAAGTAAGCTGCAATAGGCGACCCGGTAGTGCCCGTATACTGCGAGGTTGCCAGATCCGTGTGGCCACCGCTGGAACCGCTGTTCAAATCGCTTAGAGGCTCGCTCATCATGGCCGGAAATGGCCGGTAAGGGATTTCGCTGTAAGCGGCTCCTTCGTCATTGGTCCCGCTGAAGCCTGCCGTTGTTTTAGACACATACCCGTCTTTGTTCGGGTCCATTACGGCGTTCCCTCCGTTAGTGGCTGGCTTGTAAATGAGGCCGGGCGTTTGGGCCATAGCCGGAAGCTGTAACAGCAGGATGAAGGCGATTAAGAAGACAAATCCCCTGCAAAGAGGGAGGAGCGAAGAACGATGGCTGCTTAAAAACAAAATAAAGTCCGCTAACGAGATGAATAAAACTGCTTATTGAAAAGATTATACTTACATATAATCTTATTCTTATACTTCATCTGTATAGTGCTACATAATTATGCCATTATGCCATCAGAAGAGTTGCATACAGGATTTTCTAAAAGCTTGCATTTTTATATAAACCATATTATATATTGTATAACTTAATGTGTAAAGCAAGGCAAAGAACTGTGCCAAAAGGAAGTGCTCGCAAACAGGTAGTTTTCTTTATGGGAGGATTTTTCCAGAATTTGGAAGAAGGTACTGTAAATAATTGACAGGCAGGTATAAGAGCGTATAGGAGTTTCTTTTCTTTGTTATATTTTGGTAATGATGATGCTGGCGGCATTGCCCCCGAACCCGGCAGCGTTAACCATCACCCGGCAGTAAGGTCGGCCCGGCACCGAAGCAGGAAGTAGAAGGGAGGAGTAAGGAATCGGAACAAAAGCTTGCTGCTGCAGCACGTACAGGGCATACTGGATACTCAGCGCGCCTGAGGCTCCTAACGTATGGCCTATGAGCCACTTATTGGTTGTGATGGCGGGCTGGTCGGAGCCAAAAACAGCTGCAATAGCGGCTAGCTCGGCCTTATCGCCGGCGCGGGTGCCGGGAGTGTGGGTAATGATGAGATCAACTTGCTGGTCGTGCGTGGGCAGCTGGCATAGGGCATGCTGCATGGCTTTCTGAAAATTTATGCCTTCTGCCGAAATTCCTGTTTTGCTCACGATCTTCTCAAAGCCTACCCCAACTGCTTCTACTACAAAATCGCCCGATTTCAGCATGGTTGTCTGTTCCAGCGCAATGAGTGCGGCCCCTTCGCCCAGCGCAAAGGTGTTTTGTTTTTCAAGCGCATACGGCTGGCACGGGTAAGGCTGGCCTGCCCGTTTGGAGTAGATCCCGACAGCTTTCATCTGGGCAACGGTAAAACCGGTGAGCGGCGCTTCGGTGCCTCCTGCCAGGAAACGGCCTGCCATACCTGCTTTGAGCCAGGCCACCCCGTTTGCAATTGCCATGAGCGCGGTGCTGCAGGTAATGGAATGGCTGATCTGGGCGCCACCCGCATTCACGGCATGGGCCACCCAGCTGGAAAGGTTGCCCAAAGTAGTAGTAGGGGAGGCACCGGACGAAAGACTGCCGTTTATACTTTGCCGGAAGTCGCTGTAATGGTGCTCAAATAATCCGGTGGCGCCACGCGAGGAACCCACGTTCACCCCCAGATCGTCTGAAATTGGGGCATGATCCCGTAACCAGCCGGCTTGCGCAGCAGCCTGGCGGGCGGCATATATAGCCAGCTGCACCGAGCGGTCGAGCTGTTTATAGGCAGGGTTGGTAGCCAGTAAGGCTTCAAGTTCCGCTTCAGCGGAAGCAGGAAGCGCGGCGACTGGCGTTGGCTGCCCGTTGTGCTGAATGGTTGTAAACGCAGGAATTCCGGCCGCGTATGCGGCCGCGGTCGTAACGGCATCATGCCCGAGCGGCGAAATGGCGCCGCAGCCCCTAATAACGATATGTGCTTTCGCTGCTTCCAAACGCCTGCAAAGGTACGGGATTAAGAACGGAATTTATACTATAGGATGGATTGGCGATCTGAGAATTGTTTGGTTATACTTCTACTACAGTTCTGTCATTGCAGCTTCAGCAGAAGTTGCAGTTACATGATAGAAAGATTTATTGCCATGCTACATTTTGTCATCTCGACGCAAGGAGAGATCTGACGTGTATTCATGCGTATCAGAAACAGATTTCTCCTAGTGTCGAAATGACAGCGCGGTATCCATATCGCTTCTAATCGTGTAACACGGTTTGGTCCGGGCGCGGGTAATGGGTTTCACCGGACACTACCTGCTGCATGCCACGTATCGTCTGGTATACCTGTTCCAGCTGGGCATCGGTGATGCAGTAAGGCGGAATGATGTAGATGATGTTCCCGAGCGGGCGGAGCAGCACGCCCTGGTCCAGGCCGTAGCTGTAGAGCGTGTCGCGCAGATCGCTGAAGTAGGAGGTGCCCCCGTCTTCAAACTCCACAGCAAGTATAGTTCCTGTTTGGCGCACTTCTTTTACATGCGTCAACGCCTGCATCTTTTCGGCAAACTGCTGGTGGCGCTGACCAATGCGCCGGATATTTTGCTGCGTTTCTTCCTGCATGAGCAGGTCCATACTTGCCAGCCCGGCGGCGCAGGCTACAGGGTTTGCCGTGTAGCTGTGCCCGTGGAAGAGCGTTTTGCTTTTATCGTCGTGCAGAAAGGCATTGTATACTTTCTCCGAAGCAGAGGTAACGCCCAGCGCCATCGTGCCTCCCGTCAGGCCTTTGGATAAACACACCATGTCGGGCTGGCGCTGCAGGTAATCAGAGGCAAAGGTGCGGCCGGTGCGCCCAAAACCCGTCATCACTTCGTCGGCAATCGTTAAAATGTCGTGCTGCTGGCAGATACCGAGCAGCTCATCCAGCACTTCAGGGCTATAGATCACCATACCGGCGGTACCTAGTACCAGCGGCTCGTAAATGAAAGCGGCTATATCGTTATTGGCTTCCGCTATGCTCCGCAGCTGGTTTATACTTTCTTCTTCTCTGCCTGCCACCGGCACATCAATAAACGCCACCTCGAAGAGGTAAGACCAGAAGGGAGCTGTAAAAGCACTGCGGGCACTCACGGCCATAGCGCCAAACGTATCGCCGTGGTAGCTGTCGCGGAAGGCAATGATCTTCTTTTTGGGCGAACCCAGGTTGTTCCAGTACTGGATGGCCATTTTCAGGGCTACTTCTACCGCCGTAGAGCCATTATCCGAATAAAAAATGCGGCTTTGGCCCTGGGGTAAGATCTGCAGCAAGCGCTCGGCAAACGTTACTGCTGCCGGGTGCGTGAAGCCCGCGAAAATAACATGCTCCAGGGTTTGCAGCTGCTCGGCTACTTTCTGTGCAATGTAGGGGTGTGCGTGGCCATGCAGGTTCACCCACCACGAGGCTACCGCATCTACATAGGTTTTCCCGTCTTCCGCTAGCAGCAGGGCGCCATCACCGCGTACGATCGGTATAGGAAGCGCGGCAGTTTTCATCTGCGTGTAAGGATGCCAGATGGTGCATTGGTCGCGTTCGGCTAAACTCATGGGTAAAGGATTTAAGACACAGGACAGCAGATAAAAGACGTTTGATTAGCGTAAAGCTAATCTCTGGCGCAGCCCCGTTGCCTCGTTAACACTAAAAGAAATCGTTAAGTAGAGTTTTGTCTTATAGCTTGTGTCTAACGTCTTGCATCCTAAAAATAGCCTTCAAACTGGCGGGCGTATTCGGCTACCGTATCTTTGCAGAAGTCGGCTTCCTGGCGGATGGAAGGGAGCCGGCGCAGGCCGGTATACTTCACAATGAAGTCTTCGGAGGTGGGGTTTTCCTCTCCGTTAAAGATAATGCCCGTTACGGGAATTTTGCGGTAGCGCAGCACTTCAGCCGTGAGCAGGGTGTGGTTTATACTTCCAAGATAGTTGCGGGAGATCAGCACCACCTCCAGGCCCAGTTGCTGCACCAGGTCCAGCATCAGAAAGCGCTTGTTGAGCGGCACCATCAGGCCACCGGCTCCTTCCACAATGAGGTTGTTGCTGGTCTGGGGTAGGCGCATGGCGTGCACGTCGATCTCCACGCCTTCTGCAGCAGCGGCGCGGTGGGGCGAGGCTGCCATTTTCAGGCGGTAGGCTTCTGGGTGATATACGGACACAGGGTTAGATACCAGACTCATAACAGTGTCGGTATCTGTAAAATCAAGACCGCCTGCCTGCACAGGTTTCCAGTAATCGGCCTGAAGGGCTTCGGTCAGGATGGCGGCAGCAACTGTTTTGCCTACGTCTGTTCCGATGCCTGTTACAAAATAGCTTTTCATGTTCCTTTGGCTATGGCCTGCACGAGGCCTTCAATTTCTTCTGCTGTATTAAATGCATGCACAATCACCCGCAACCGCTCCTGGCCTTGCGGCACAGTGGGCGAGAGTACGGGGCGCACGTCAAAACCTTGTTGTTGCACCTGCGCCGCCAGCTCTTTCAGCTTCGCGGTGCCGCCTTCCTCCACAAACACCGAAAGTATGACACTCTCAGCGGGGGCGCAGCGGATGCCCGGCACATTATTCAGTTGCGTATAGAGCTGGCCTACCATCGTTTTTACCTGCCGGCGTTCCAGCTGCAGGCTGGGTAGCAGCCTGTAGGCACATTTCAGGGCCAGCAGGGCATGCGTGGGCAAGGCTGTTGTATAAATAAAGGCGCGGCTATAGTTGATCAGGAAATCGCGCAGCACCTTTGGCCCCACCACAGCGGCGCCATGGCTGCCCATGGCTTTGCCATAGGTAATGACCTGTGCAAATACCTGATCTTCTAAGCCTAAGCTTACTGTTAATCCTTCTCCGTTAGGGCCGTAAAGGCCGGCCGCATGGGCTTCATCTACTATTAAAGCGGCATTCTGCTCCTGGCACAGCTGCGCCAGATCCTGCAAAGGCGCCGTGTCGCCATTCATCGAATAAACCGCCTCCACTACCACGTATACCTGCCCTGTTGCCCGCTTCAGCTTTTGCCGCAGGTCGGCCACATTGTTATGCCCGAAAGAGTAGCTTTTTGCAAAGCTCAGGCGCAGCCCGTCTTTCATAGAGGCATGGCTGGCCTCATCGTAAAAAACCGTATCGCCGCGCTGGGGCAAAGCAGACAGTAGCCCGACGTTTGCCGTGTACCCAGAGTTGAACAGCAGGGCTGCTTCGCCGTGGTGGTAGTGGGCTATCGTTTCTTCCAGTTCCTCAAACAACCTATGGTTGCCCGATAAAAGCCGGGAGCCGGTAGCACCCAGCGGCATATGGCTATACTGTTGCGTTTCGTCCTGCAGAATGGCCCGTAAGGCCTGGCTGCGGGCCAGCCCCAGGTAATCGTTGGAGCAAAAGTCTACCAGCCCGTCGGTGATTTTGAGCTGCCGCAGGTTGCCCTGTGCTGCCCGTTCCGCCAGTTTTTGCTTCAGTTTATTTGATAAAGGATGGTTTGACAAAGGACAAAGGAATTAGTGGTAATACTGTAAAGTATAAAGTCTTTTGTCTTATGTCAAACAGTCTTTCGTCTGTCTAGCAAACTGCTTGTGTTTCCTCCTTAAAGGATTTTCTTGGTTTGAGGCCCAGTAGCTGGAACATGGCCTTGTCCTGGTCAAAGTCCGGATTTGGGGTGGTCAGCAGCTTTTCGCCGGTAAAGATAGAGTTGGCTCCGGCCAGAAAGCAAAGGGCCTGCTCGGTTACATCCATCGCCTCGCGGCCCGCCGACAGGCGCACCATCGATTTTGGCATCAGGATACGGGCCGTGGCGATCATGCGCACCATTTCCCAAACCGACACGCGGGGCTGGTTCTCTAGGGGCGTGCCTTTAACCGGTACCAGCGCATTTACCGGCACCGACTCTGGGTGCTGTTCCATGTTCGATAAGGTATACAGCATGCCGATGCGGTCTTCGTCTGTTTCGCCCAGACCGATAATGCCTCCGGAGCATACCGAAATACCGGCTTTGCGCACGTTGTCGATCGTGTTCAGACGGTCGTCGTAGGTGCGGGTAGTAATGATGCTGGCGTAGTTCTCTTCCGAGGTATCCAGGTTGTGGTTGTAAGCATACAAACCGGCTTCTTTCAGGCGCTCGGCCTGGTATTCGTTTACCATGCCCAGCGTGCAGCATACTTCCAGGCCCAGGTCATTTACACCTTTCACCATGTCCAGCACCTTGTCGAAGTCGCGGTTGTCGCGCACCTCGCGCCAGGCTGCGCCCATGCAGAAACGGGTAGAGCCGCCTTCCCGCGCACGCTGTGCCGAGGCCAGCACCTGTTCCTGGCTCATGAGTTTGTGCACATCCACGCCGGTATTATAGCGGGCTGCCTGCGGGCAGTAAGCACAGTCTTCGGGGCAGCCGCCGGTTTTTACCGATAGCAGGGTGCAAACCTGTACCTCGCCGGTAGCCTGATACTGCTTGTGTACATTGGCTGCTTCCACAATCAGTTCCAGTACGGGTTTATAGTATATTGCTTTTATCTCCTCGAGGCTCCAGTTGTTTCGGAGGCCTTCGTTCAGTCCGTTCTGCGTCATGGTACTCGTGTTTAGGTTGCGAAGGTAATTTGAAGAATCAGGAATTAAAAATCAAACGAAGGGGTAGGTTTAGTGGATAATTTGTTAAGTAATTCAGCTGGTGGGTGTTTTTTGTGGATAAATTGGTTTGTGAATTTGTGTGAAAATAAAAGTTTGCCTATAAAATGGCTTTCCAGCCGAGATTGTAGTATGGGGTGTTGGTGTAGTTGGAAGAAATGGGTTTCTGGCGTTGATGCAATGGTTTTAGGTGAAGTCTGGGAGTTGGTGTATGTAGTTAATGTTTAGGTTTTTATGATTCGTTTTGGAGCTTTCTGTCAGTTGCTTTATACTTTTCTGCTGTACTTGGTAGGTGCTGAATGGTGCTCCTTTATACTTTTGGCTATACTCTGTAGCTGCTGTTTGATACTTCTCAATGCTTAGCTATACTTTCTAGCGGTTGTACTCTAAGTAAGATATTCCGGCTATACTTGATAGCAGCCTTTCTTCCTAAGTTTTATACTTGCCTTGTTTCATCTTATACTTTGGAGCGCTCCAAGCCCGCCGGGGCTCGTCCTCGGGCATCGCGCTGCTTTCATTCCCTGCCCTCGTACCTCGGGCTGCCTCACTAACGTTTGTCACCGGAAATTCTCGAGGCGCTCTTTAAAGGGGGCCCCTGCACCCCCACCCAAGGACTGGGAAGCTTTCGATAGCTCCTGTTTATACTATGCAACTTGAACTAAGTCCCCCTTTGAAGGGGGTAGGGGGATGTTCTTCCTTCATCATATCACTTATACTTGTCTCTAGTGGAACAGCCATTTTTCCCTTTTGTCATCCTGAAAGGATCTTGTGAGCAAGCTAATGAAGCTAAAACAACACCGCCTATACTTCCAAAAGAACCAACAGCCTAATTCCCTCCTGGTCTTAGAGCCAGACCGGTGTGGAGTAAACAAGAAGCCCCAGCTCTTAAGAACCGGGGCTTTGAAGTATAAATGCTATCCTGCCTTACATCGGATTGGTGGACTTGATAAAAGTAGGCGCTACACGATTGTGCGAGGCCTGTTCGTAGGCGTAAGCCATGCCGATGAGCTTTGGCTCGGAATAGGCGCCCCCGAAAAACGACAGACCAATGGGTAAACCTTGCACGGCACCCATCGGAACGGTGATGTGCGGGTAACCGGCAATGGCTGCCGGGGTGGACAGGCCGTAGCCCGTAAAGGAGTCGCCGTTTACCAGGTCGATGCACCAGGAAGGGCCGTAGGTAGGGCCCGAGATGGCATCGAGCTTATTATCCTTCATCACCTCGTTGATGATCTTGCGCGACGTGGTCAGGTTCTTTTCTTTTGCCTCCCGGTACTCTTTCGAATCCAGGCCGCCCAACGCCTCAGAGCTTTCCAGGGTTTCCTGCTTAAAGTATGGCATGGCCTCTTTTTCATGCGCTTTGTTAAAGGCAATCACATCTTTTAAGGTTTTCACCTGGGCATTTGCCCCGGCCAGGTAGTTGTTCACGCCATCCTTAAACTCATATTGCAGCACCTTAAATTCATCACCGCCCAGCTTGTTTACCTTATCTACCACCTCAACTTCTACAATGGTAGCCCCTTTGCTGCGCAGCGTTTCGAGGGCTTTCTGCAGCAGGGCATCTACGCCTTCGTGGCTTTTGAGAAAGGTTTTCTCCACGCCGATGCGCTTTCCCTGCAAACTGTTAGCATCCAGGAACTGGGTATAGTCGGTGTAGGCTTTGCCGGCACTCTCTTTGGTAACGGCATCTTTGGGGTCGGTACCGGTTAGCGCGCCCAGCAGGATCGCCGCGTCCGTTACGGTGCGGGCCATGGGGCCGGCTGTGTCCTGGGTGGCGGAGATCGGAATAATGCCGGAGCGGCTTACCAGGCCCACAGTCGGCTTAATGCCCACCACGCTGTTTACGGCCGACGGGCAAACAATAGAGCCATCGGTTTCGGTGCCCACGGCTACGGCGCAGAGGTTAGCGGCTACGGCTACGCCCGAACCGGCGCTGGAGCCACAGGGGCTGCGATCCAGGACGTAGGCGTTGCGGGTCTGGCCGCCCCGGCTGCTCCAGCCTGATGTAGAACGGGTAGAGCGGAAATTGGCCCACTCGCTGAGGTTGGTTTTACCAAGTATAACAGCACCTGCATCGCGCAGGCGTTTTGCTACAAAAGCATCATCGGAGGCGATATTACCGGCCAGTGCCAGTGCGCCAGCGGTAGTCTGCATTTTATCGGCTGTATCGATGTTGTCTTTGATGAGCACCGGAATACCGTGCAGGGGCCCGCGTACCTTGCCGGCTTTGCGCTCCTTGTCCATTTGCTCGGCTATACTTAAGGCATCAGGGTTTACCTCGATCACCGAGTTAAGCCTGGGGCCATTTTTGTCGATGGCTTCGATGCGGTCGAGGTATTGTTTGGTTATAGCGCTGGAAGAGAGCGCGCCACTTTGCATTTTCTGCTGCAGCTCGCGTATGGTGGTTTCGTTCAGGGTAAATTCCTGCGTTTTCGCAGCTTCCTGCGCAGGGGGTTCTTCGGTGTTTTTTATGGCCGTGCCGGGGCTGCACGCCTCCAGCGTAAAAGCTGACAGCGCAATGCCTGCCAGTGATCCGTTTCGTATAAAGTTTCTCCTATCCATCTGTTCTATTTTTATAGTAAGATAGGCGTTTTGAGATAAAGTATAAAATGAATTTGAGAGAAGATAATAGCTGCTGATCGGGACCAGCAGCAAGCTAAAAAGCCGCCTTTGCGGGAAGAGCAAGAGGCGGCTTTTTGTACCTGTAACCTGGGCGGGTTTTATACAGCTACCCAGGCTGTGCCTGCAAAGGCTTTATACTTTTGGAAAACAAGCACTAGCGGACGCTTGCGCCAGAAACATCAAAACCAATAAGACTTTACTTTGGCACTACCTGGCCGTTACGGTAAAGGAGGGTCTTCACTACTTTCCCGCTCGGATCGTGGTATTTCCAGGTGCCGGTTTCGCGGTTGTTGCGGAACTGGCCGAGCACTTCGACCTTGCCGTCTTCAAAATACTGCTTGTAGGGGCCGAACCTGAGGCCGTCTTTGTGGTTGGTTTCCGATTTGAGCTTGCCCGATGGGTAGTATTCGTAACTCAGGCCCGTAATCTTCCCTTTTTCAAAGGTATACTTTTCTTTTGGTTGGCCATTATCATAGTACACCAGCCGGTCGCCGGCCAGTTTATCCTCTGTGTAGTTCTCCGAAACCTGTACTTTTTTGCCGGGCGCATCGAAGTATGTTTTCCAGTTGCCGTGCTTCTTTTCGTCTTTTAGCTGCTCTTCGGCCTCTACGTTGCCGGAAGGATAGTACAAGGTCGTTTTGCTATCGGCGCCGTTACTGCTCGTGGAGACCTCTTCTTTCAGTTTGCCATCTTCGTAGAAATATTTGCCGGTAGGCTGCCCGTTCTTATAGGTGAGATCGCTGCGCAGCTGGCCACTTTCATAGTATGATTTGGCCTGGCCGTGCATTTTGCCAGCCAGGAAACTTCCTTCGGTGCTGGGTTTGCCGCTCGGGTAATAGCTCTTGAAAGTGCCGTCCTTTTCGCCGGCTTTGTTCACTACCTCCGTTTGCAACTGCCCGTTCTCAAAATAGGTTTTGTAGGATCCTTCCAGCATGCCGTTGCGGTAGGTAGCATCCGTTTCCAGGGTGCCGTTGGCATAGTATGTTTTGGCCGGGCCGTTCTGCTTACTGTCTTTGTAGGTGATCTCAGATTTGAGCTTACCCGAAGGGTAATACTCACGCACCAGCCCTTCCGGAAAGCCATTCACAAACTGCGTTTCTTTTTTGAGCGTGCCATCCTCATAAAACGTTTTGAACACATTGCTTTGCTGGTCGTTTACATAACTGCCTTCCTGCAACAAATTGCCGTTGGGCTGATAGGCTTTGTAAGGGCCCTGCTTCACATCGTTAGCATAGGTTACCTGCAGTTTGGGCTTGCCATCGGGGTAGAACTCAGTGTAAACGCTGTCCTTTTTGCCTGCTACAAATTTTACCAGTGCTTCGCGCTGGCCGGTAGGGTAGTAGCGGTTGTAGTAGCCTACAATAGCCGAGTCGGGCGTCATGTAGTATACTTCTTTCACGGCTGTACGGGTCTGGTCGTGGTAGGTGGTTACTTTGGTTTGAGCCAGAGCCAGCACAGGCAACAGGCCTAATGCCAGCACGACAATTCCTATTTTATAAAGCATAGCAAGAGCTGAAATTACGGGTGAAACAGCAGTAGAATGTATACTTATACAAGTATAAAACTAAGCTTTTAAAGAACATCAAACGTTACCAAACGATTCAAAACGTCAGAATCAGGATTTTTAGGATGAACAGGTACGCTGCCAATAGCTCCTGCGAGCGTCTTACTAACAACAAGGATAGATCTAAACCTATACTTTCTCCTGTCTGAAACCAGTACGTCCTTTCATCACAAACTTCCATTTCAGACACTCGCAGGAGCTGCGCACACTGCGAGGTCTGGATAAACAAAGAAGCCTTACGAGCTAACGTAAGGCTTCCTGCAAATAATATGCCGACGGGGCAGCTTACATTTTCTCCAGCACGATAGCAGAAGCGCCGCCACCACCGTTGCAGATGCCGGTTACGCCAATTTTGCCGCCTTTTTTATTTAGCACATTGCACAGCGTGGCTACAATGCGGGCACCGGAAGCACCCAGCGGGTGGCCCAGCGACACAGCGCCGCCAAACACGTTCACGTTACCGCCTTCCAGGCCAAGTTTCTGGTTATTAGCGATCGATACAACTGAGAATGCTTCGTTGATCTCGTAGAAATCCACGTCAGAGGCTTCCACGCCGGCAACTTTAAGAGCCTTCGGTATCGCCAGGGCGGGTGTGGTGGTGAACCAGATCGGGTCCTGCTCGGCATCGGCAAAGCCCAAGATTTTGGCGATCGGTTTTACGCCCAGCTCTTCGGCTTTCTCTTTGCTCATCAGCACCAGGGCAGCCGCGCCGTCGTTCAGGGTAGAGGCGTTGGCAGCCGTTACGGTACCGGCTTTATCAAATACCGCTTTCAGGCCCGGGATCTTGTCGAAGTTAACTTTTTTATACTCCTCGTCTTCCGTTACCACAAGTGGGTCTTTGCCGCGCTGCGCTACTTTCACAGGCACGATCTCATCTTTCAGCTGACCGGCTTCTGCAGCCGCAGCCACTTTTTTGTATGAGTTAATGGCATATTCGTCCTGCATTTCGCGGGTGATCTTCAGCTCTTTGGCTGTGTTTTCGGCCGCATTGCCCATATGGAAATCGTTGTATACATCCCACAGGCCGTCTTTCAACAAGCCGTCCGTCATCTGGCCGTGGCCAAGCTTGGCACCGAAACGGGCTTTGTCGAGGTAATAGGGCACGTTGCTCATACTTTCCATACCGCCTGCCACGATCACATCTTTGTGGCCCAACATAATGGCCTGAGCCGCATACATAATGGCTTTGGAGCCCGAAGCGCATACTTTGTTCACGGTAGTGCACTCTACGTTATAGCCCAATCCGGCGGCAATGGCTGCCTGGCGGGCAGGCGCCTGGCCCAGGCCGGCCGACAGCACGTTGCCCATGATCACTTCCTGCACCTGGCTTTTGTCTACGCCGGCTTTCTCCAGCGCTCCTTTAATGGCGGCAGCGCCCAGCTGTGTAGCAGAAACACCCGCGAATACGCCGCCAAAGCTGCCAATCGGCGTCCGGACAGCGGAGATAATATATACTTCTTTTGTTTGCATGATCTTGTAGGAAATAATTTTATTGTGTGAAAGTATCAAGTTTCGGGCGGAAAACCAAACGTTCGTTAGGCTAATCAGGCCTGCCGGAAACGGGCTGAAAATCCGGGGCAGGATGCCGGCGCTTTTATTTCGCCAGACACCGGTGCTGCCAGAAAGCCATACGGAGAACAGCTAAAAGAGTGGCCACGTTCTGCCGGTCGCCTGGCATTATAGCGGCTTCGGCTGGGCCCGCGGGGTATACTTCAGCGGAAGCAACCTGCGTAACGGTTTTCTTTTTGCCGGCTAAAGTGATGTTGTAACATAAGGTTAACGCATTTTCCCTTATATTTAGCATCGCACTAGTATGCTATTTAAACGTATCTGACACCAACATTCCCCCAATGAAAAGACTTTTACTGGCGGCAGTTTTGTGCAGTGCCTTCTGGCAGGCACAGGCCCAGCAGCAAAACGCCAAAAAACCGCTTACCCACGACGTATACGACAGCTGGAAAGGCGTGGAGGGCGACAAGATCTCCCGTAACGGCAAGTACGTGCTCTACAACGTGAACCCGCAGGAAGGCGATGGCGAATTATACATCCGGAACTACATCAACAACGCCGTATCCAAGTATAGCCGGGGCACCAAAGCCGAGTTTACCACCGATAGCCGCTTTGCCGTTTTCCAGGTGAAGCCCGAGTACCAGAAGGTGCGTGCCCTGAAGCTTAAAAAGAAGAAGGCTGACGAACTGCCCAAAGACTCGCTGGCCATTGTAAGCCTGCCGGACATGAAGGTGGTGAAAGTGCCCCGCGTAAAATCGTTTAAGCTGCCCAAGGAAGGCACCAACTGGGTAGCTTACCAACTGGAAAAACCCCTGCCACCAAAAAAGGATGACAAGGCTAAGACACCCGAGAAAGCGGCTGCTAAAAAGCCAGTTAAAGGAGAGAACAAGAAAGCAGAAGGCACCGAGCTGGTGCTGCGCAATTTGCAGACAGGGCAGGAGCAGCGTTTCAGCCGCGTAACCGATTTTATTTTCTCGGAGAAAGGCAACATGCTCTACTTTGTGAAAGACAAGCTCGACTCGCTGCACAACGCCGGTGTGTTTGCCGTGAATACCGCCGACCTGAAAGCGATGCCCATTGATACGGGCAAGACAGCCTATAAGGGCATCAGCACCGACAAAGCGGGCGGGCAGCTGGCTTATGTGGCCACCATGGATAGCCTGGAAGCCGATATCCGCTACTTTAACCTCAACTACTGGAACAGCAAAGACCGCAAAAAACTGGTGCTGGCTGATACGGCCTCCCGGGGCATAACCAAAAACTGGATGGTGAGCGAAAACGGCGAGCTCAAATTCTCGGAAGATGGCAAACGCCTGTTCTTCGGCACGTTTCCGCGCCCTACGCGCTACGAAAAAGATACCACCAAGCTGGAGGAGGACAAAGTAAGCCTGGACATCTGGACGTATAAAGATCCGCTTATTCAGCCTATGCAGCTCAAGCAAAAAGACAAGGAACTCAAGCGCTCCTTCCTGGCCATGTACGACCTGAAAGGCAAACGCCTGCAGCAACTGGCTACGCTCGAAGTGCCGGATGTATACCTGGATGCGTACCTGACAGGCGATGTGGCGCTGGGCGTAAGCGACGAGAAGTATAAGCAGACGATCGGCTACGAAACCCCTACCCGCAAAGACGCTTACCTGATCGACCTGAAAAAGGGCACCCGCAAACAGGTGCTCAGCGAAACCCGCGGCATGCCGCGCCTCTCGCCACTAGGCGAATATGTATACTGGTATGAGCCGGTTGATAGCAGCTGGTATGCGCTTGCAAGCAAAGGAGGCAGCAAGCTGAATTTGACCAAACGCATTGGGCTGCCTTTTTACGACGAAACAAACGATATGCCCATGCTCCCCGACGAATATGGCCTGGCCGGCTGGGTAGGCAAAGACGTTGCCCTGCTGGTGTATGACAAGTATGATATCTGGAAACTAGACCCACGTGGCAAAAAAGCCCCCGAAAACCTGACCGACAAGTATGGCCGCACGCACAACCTGCGGTTGCGCTATGAGCTGCTCGACGAGGAAGAGAAATTCATACCCGAAGATGCCACCTTATACCTGAGCGCCTTTAACCTGGCCACCAAGGCCAACGGCTATTACCGTGATTTTGCAGGCAAGCAGGCGCAGCCCGAAAAGCTTATTTTCTCGGATCATGCCTATACCAGCCTGCACAAGGCCAGGAACGATGACCGGGTAACGTTCCGCAAAGGCTCGTTCCGGGAGTATAACGACCTGTATACTTCGGATGCAAGCTTTGCCAACGTACAAAAACTGAGCGACGCCAACCCACAGATGAAGGATTATTTGTGGGGATCGGTGGAGCTGGTGGACTGGAAATCGACGGATGGCGTGCCGCTGCAGGGCCTGCTCTACAAGCCCGAGAACTTTGATGCGAATAAAAAGTACCCGATGATGGTGTACTTCTACGAGCGTTCTTCCGACGGCATGCACAACCACCGCGTGCCGGCGCCAAGTGCTTCCACCATCAACATCCCATACTTTGTAAGCAACGGCTACCTGGTGTTTGTGCCGGATATTGTGTACAAAAACGGCTACCCGGGCGAGAGCGCCATGGATTGCATCATGCCGGGCGTGCAAAGCCTGGTAGCCAAAGGGTTTGTAGACGACAAGAACATGGCGCTGCAGGGCCAGAGCTGGGGCGGTTACCAGATCGCCTACATGGTGACGCGCACCAATCTGTTTAAAACGGCTATGGCAGGTGCGCCCGTATCGAACATGACGAGCGCTTATGGCGGCATCCGCTGGGGAACCGGCCTGAGCCGCCAGTTCCAGTATGAGCACACCCAAAGCCGCATTGGCGGCACCCTGTGGGACAAGCCGCTGCAGTTTATCGAAAACTCGCCCTTGTTCTTTGCCGACCGGGTAGAAACGCCCCTGCTCATCATGCACAACGACGCTGACGGCTCGGTGCCGTGGTACCAGGGCATTGAATATTTTATGGCGCTGCGCCGCCTCAACAAACCGGTTTGGATGCTGGTCTACAACAACGAAGACCACAACCTGGTGCAGCGCAAAAACCGCAAAGACCTCTCGGTGCGCATGTCGCAGTATTTTGATTATTACCTGAAAGGAGCGCCCATGCCGCAATGGATGAAGCAGGGCGTGCCGCAGGTGGTAAAAGGAAAGGACTATGGCCTGGAGCTAGTGGAACCCCAGCCCGAACCCGAAGTAGCCGGCGAAGCGAAGGAATAGCTTCCGTTATACTTTACTATACTATAAAGCAACAGCCGCTGCACCCCCGGGTGCAGCGGCTGTTGCTTTTCAGGCCCTGGTTATACTTGCCTGTTGTGTGTTACCGCTTTACAATATCCGAAATAAATCAATTGACTCCCAGTTGCTTATGGCTTACTAAATATTTCTTTAAAGTAAATTTTATCAGGATACTATCTTGTATTATAGTAGTATAAATATGCATTAAAAAACAATGAAACTATGATTGATACCCAGATAGTAGATTCTGCTTTGATCGTGCTCGCATTGCTGAGCGGTATGCTGTTTGCGCACCTGCTTTATCGTTCACAGCAAGTGGCTGTGAAGCGTTTGCCGCTGTTCCTGGTAATGGCTTTCTGCTTCTGGAGTCTCTTTAACTGGGCTGGCCATTTAGTTGCCGTATCTTATGTAAATGTAAAACTGATGTTACAGGGCAGCTTTGTGTATAGCTTCCGTTTTTATTCCCTTATGTTGATGGGAGTGGTCTTTCTGCTGCTAATTCTGCAGCAACTGCGGTGCATCTTGTCTATGCTCCGCGGAAAGGATTTCGGGTATCATCGACTAAAACAAGTGAGCTTTGTGATCATTGCTTTCAGTTTACCCATCATTCCGCTTAACCCGATCGGGTCTTTGCCTATCATCAGCTCGGTGGTTATCCTCACCATCATTGCAGTTACCCGGAAGCAGTGGGAGGCACAGAAGCAGCCAGCTTTGGAGGATGTGCAGCAGGTAGTGCCGGTCTAGGCGCTATCCTTCCAGGACTGCGCTGTAGCCTGCAAGGCTGCTGAGGGGCTGCGTGGTGCGCATAAACTGGCCGGTGCCGAAAGCCACTTCCTTGCCCTTGTCGTTATAGAGCGTTGCCTCAGCTACAAACAGGTTCTTGCTTTTCGATCGGACGGTTCCGACTGCTTTGAGTACGCCTCCTGTGACCGGCCGCAGCAAATTCAGCTGAAAGGAGGAGGTGACAATGAACACGTCCCGTACCAGCGAGGCCACAGCAAAGTAGGCCGCATCATCCAATAATTTAAAGTATACGCTGCCATGCAGGGCATTGGCGCCGTGGAAGAATTTCGGGTCGGCGGGCAACGTGATCTCGGCCTGCTCGTGGCTGATGCTTATCTGGCTGTGGCTGTACACGGACTGGATGTTGGCGCTGTGGTAGAGCCGCTCCAGCAATTGGTAATGGGTTTGTGCTTCCATGGCTTTGGTATAGGTTCTGCAAGTATAAGCAAAGCTGGGAGTATTCTCCTGCTCCTGAGCTGAAGTATGGCCGCTGCCGGATGTGTGAGCTTTTATCTTCTCAGTGCACGCTGTATCTTTGCCCCATTCCCCTAAATTATGAAAGATGAGTTACACGTATGGTCCGGGCATCGGCCACCTGGAGTTCTGGGTAAAAGACCTGGAGGCCTCGCTGGCGTTTTACAGTAAGCTTTTCCCGCTGATTGGCTGGCACGCACTGAACCGCACCTCTTATAGCTGCGGCACACACGAGATATACTTTAAAGAAGCGCCCGTGCTCTTGCACGACAGCCTGGGCGTGCGCCACATCTGTTTTCATGCTACCAGCCGCCAGGTGGTGGAGCAGGTAGGAGCATGGCTGCAAAGTATAAACGCCACAATTATCCGCGGACCGCAAGCCATGCCCGCCTACGATGCCGCTTACTACACCGTCGATTTCCGGGACCCCAACGGGTTTGTACTGGAAGTAGCGCACATGCCGGAAACGAAACTATAAAGTATAAGTATCTATTTTCGGGGATTACTAGTAAGGCGCAGCAGGCCGGGGCTTCCTGCCCTGGGTGTTGCCTGCTTATACTTTGGGTACCTGGGCTTTGCGGACCTCTTTTACCCGTTCCTCAAAATAAAGCGTGGGCCGGCCTTCGCCATCTGCCGCCACTGTGCCAAACAAGGTGGTAAGCTCCGGGGAATGCGTGGCTTTTTCGCCTTTGCGCGCATCAATGTAGACAAAGCGCATCCATACCACTGATTTCACCGAGCCGGTGGCTTTGTCCAGCATCATGCCTTCCATCAGCAGATCGAACGCGGTGAACCAGCGCAAGCAGGTACGGACCGTCACCATCTCGTTAAATTTTGCTTCCTGCAGGTATGCAATTTGCGTGGACGCCACCACCCAGGCTTTGCCCGTTTCTTTGGTGTGGCCATAAATGTCGAGGTGGTAGTTGTCGCGCAGCTGGTCTTCGCGGGCATTTAGGAAGTAATCCACGTAGCGGCCGTTGTTCAGGTGGCCGAAAGGGTCACAGTCCTCAAAACGCACGCGGGTGTCGCTTTCCAGGTATACAGGTAGGTTATCGGGGTTTAGCATAGTTAGACTTTTAGGGTTATACCTCCGGAAAAAGAATTTGTCTCCGGAAGCCGGTCTTTCAATATACGACTGGAAGCGCAGGGCAGCTTTTACCAATCGGGTTTGCTGCGGTCCGGCTTTTTATCTGACTTTTTAGGCAGCTGCTGGATGTACTGCAACTCAGCATTGCGCATGGCGTCGAGCAGGAGCCGGGCTTTTTCGGGGCTCATGTTTACCTGTTGCAGCCGGCGGCGTTGTGTCTGGGCGCGCTGGTCCTGGTCGGTAATGTTTTCGGAGCCGCCGCCAAGCCCTTGCTGGTTGGGCAAAGTAGCATTCTCCATTGTCTGGCCTTTTGTATCGCCTGGTTCGGTGCCGCTTGCCTCTTCCTGGTCGCCGTTGTTGCCAGAAGCCTGGGAAGAATTGCTTTCAAGCTGATTGCCCTTGCCGCCGCCTTGTTGTTGTTGCTCTGTAGGCGTACCGGAAGGTTGCGGGGTATCCATTTCCTTTTCATCGGTTCCCGCATCATCGGGTTTGCTGCCGGGCTGTGGCTCCTGATTTTCCTGGGCGGGTGGAGGTGTCTGCAAGCTGTCGCTTCCCTGGCCGGACGGTGGCGGCAGTTTCTGCGGCTCGTCTTCGGTTGCTTTTTCGGGGTGCAGAGCCAGGTATTTTTTTAGGAGCTCATAATCGTAGCGGGCTTTTTCGTTATCGGGGTCGGCGATCAGGGCCTGGCGGTAACGCGCGAGCGCCTGTTTATACTTGTGCCGGCCAGCGGCAATGTTGCCCAGTTGCAGGTGCGCAATGGCGCGCAGGTGGCTGGACGGGTGCTCGGCCAGCAAACGATACGATTCCTGGGCTTTCTCCGGCGCACCGGCCTGGTAGTAAGCGTGTGCCAGGTTCAGGCGCAGCTGATCGTCCTGTACGTCCAGGTCATTGAGAAGGTATTCGTAGGCAGCTATGGCCCTGGTATAATCCTGCTGCCGGTAGGCCTGGGCAGCCTCCTGCGCATAGGTGTTGATGCGGGCAATGGTGCGAAGCCCTCCACTCAGAAAACTGACCAGCAAAATAGCAGCAAGCAGTAGTTTCATATCCGGATAAGCTTAACGGTGATCAGGGCATCCAGCAGTATAAAGAACAGCGCCAGCGCCAGCGGGTAAATATACTTGTTAGCCGTTACGTCGATGGTCTTACGCTCATGCAGCTCGCCTTCTATATTATTGATGGCGCTGATGAGGCGGCTGACTTCACTTACGCGGTTATTCACTTCAAAATATTGCCCGCCGGTCAGGTCGGCCAGTTGCACCAGGGGAGCCGGGTTCAGGCTACTTACCACGGTTTTCCCTTCCTCGTCTTTCTTAAAGGCACGCCCCGCCGGTATGCGGCTGCCTTCGGTGGTGCCGATGCCCAGGGTGTACACGCGGATGTTCTGCTCGCGCAGCTGCCCGGCCAGGCGTTCCACATCCGGGCCGAAATTTTCGCCGTCACTGATCAGTACCAGCACGCGGGCTTTCTGCTCTGCCGCTGTCGTAGGCGTGCGCTGCTCCAGTTTATTCAGCGCCAGCTGCAGCACGGGCGCATAGTTGGTGCCGGCGCGGGGCAACAGGCCGGTGTGCAGCGTTTGGGTATAGAGTTGCAGGGCATTCTGGTCATAAGTGAGCGGGCTCTGGATAAAGGCCTCATCCCCGAACACGATCAGGCCGATGCGGTCGGAGTTAAAGCGGCTGATGAGGCGCTGGATCTCATGCTTGGCTTTTTCCAGGCGCGAGGGTTGCACATCGGTGGCATCCATGGAGCGCGACAGGTCCACGGCAATGTAGAGGTCCTTGCCAATGGTTTTGATCTCTTTTTTCATGGCCCCGAACGAGGGGCCCAGCATGGCGATGAGCAGGAGCGCCACATAAAGGTTGCGGAGCACGAACTTGACCCAGATGCCATGCGGCCGCTGTTTAAAGAAGCGTGCCACGCGCCAGACACGGTACAGGTAGCCCAGGTACAACCCGAAGAACAGGGTGCCGAAAAGGAGCTCGAGCAGTGAAAGGGACTGGTACCAGGTCATGTTTGGGTGTAAAAGCAGAAGGCGCCGGTTTTTTAGCGTTCTTCCCGAAAAAACAAATATACAAAAGCCGGCTATACTTCCGGTATCTGCCCGGCGCAGGCTAACAAGTATAACGCAAACGCACAACGCCTCCGGAAACGAATACCACACAGAAAAAAGTACGGCGGCAGCCCCTCCTTCGTATGCCATTTCGAGTGCGGATTTTAGCTAGGTTGCTGCTGCCGTGAGGGATTTAATGGAGGTTAGCTTTACCCGGCAGCCGGACAGCGGGGGCAGCGAGAAAAATACAGGAAAATATTTGAATAAAAGGCGGGTTACAAACCAGAATAGAATCAAGGAGTTAGCGCCGGTAAGGGGCCAAGAGGGGAATAAATTAGGCTTTCGGGACTTAAAAAGTAGGAGAGGCTATTGCGCGCTAAAAGGGAATGTAGTATGTTTGCAATCTCTTTAGCAGGAAGAGCCCGGAGAGGTGGGTGAGTGGCTTAAACCAGCAGTTTGCTAAACTGCCGTACTGGAAACGGTACCGGGGGTTCGAATCCCCCCTTCTCCGCAAGCGAATAAAAAAGTTGAAAATTAATTTGATACTTTAAAATCTTCGCTTACTTTTGCAACGCAATAAAACGCAACGGCTCTCAAACGCCACCGCTTTTTAAAGCAGATTACCAGTTCGGGGTGTAGCGTAGCCCGGTATCGCGCCACATTTGGGATGTGGAGGTCGTAGGTTCGAATCCTGCCACCCCGACTTAAAAATTTCGGAAGCAATTCCGAAATTTTTTGTTTAAAGGAAGTCCATCCAAGCATTAGGTCTTTCGTTTGAGTCCAAACGGGATCACCTGCCACAGGAGGGCCACTGGTAAACGCTGGTCTCGTAGCTCAGCTGGATAGAGCAACTGCCTTCTAAGCAGTAGGTCTTTGGTTCGAATCCAAACGGGATCACTTAGAAAGAAAGCACTTATAAGGTAAAACTTGTAGGTGCTTTTTTTATGCGCATCTCTTTTAGACAGCCTTGTATCAATTTTGTTTTATAACAGAGTGGAGTTGATAGTAAAGAAAAAAGCGGAAGCAGTTGATATATGCTTCCGCTTTCTATAGGGGTGATGTAAAATATGCTTTATCTGTTGAGGTAATTACTTTTGTACATATTTCGAATAGTCTTTAAGATTAGCAGCGCCGATTCTTCTGCCATAAACAAAGCCCACTCTCAACAGCGGGGGGAAGGAATGCGCAAGAACTTCACCCTTTTCTGTGTCAAGAACAGCCTGAATCATAAGCTCAGGTTTAGTTATACTTGCAGGAAAAATGTATATATAGGCGTATCCTGGTTTCTGATTAATAATGGCATCCTCAATTTCCTGCTTGTCTACCACCTTAAAAGGTAAGCCATATTGTTCTTTAATTACTTCATCCGAGATTCTATTTTTCATCAAGGCATTGTCGATAAGCAGAGTTACATTCTTCAGTTTATCAGCATTAGCCTTAGATTCTTTGGGGTAGGACATCTCATCCTTATCGCGAATACTTTTGTTTATAACATTCTGTACCTGAAGTAACGAGCTGACGATTTCTCCATCAGACGGATATGTCTGATCATAATTATGAATATAAGTATAGTTGCTGCCTACTGCCCGTTCCAATAGGCCAATATTGAGTGTGCTGCTAATCCAGGTAGTGTTATGTGTTTCTTTAATATGAGTAACTTCCCAGGTTAGAAATCTCAATACAGCATGGGTGCTAATATCTTTTTTCTTTTTCTTTTTCAGGGCATCTAATTCACTGGCATTGATATAAGTAATATCATGATTCAATGTCCATAAGCTTTCGACTTTAGCTTTAATAGTTGTTTTAACTCTATCAAGCTCAGTTGCGGTTTTACCATCCCGAGAGTCGGGTAGTACCACCAGGAGAGGTCTGTTCTTTATCTCAATAAGATCCTGGATCTTGCCATTCATTTGTCCAAATGATTGAAGGTTTGTGCAAAGAAGCATAATCACTAGAAGTAGATTTCTCTTCATAATGGTGAATAAAAGTTTGTTTAAGTATAATTATAGTTTAATATATAGTAATATATTAAAAATAATCTGAAAGTCTGTCTAGTCGTTATCAGACTTATTTTATACTTACTTATTTACATAGTTTCAGCAGCCTTCGTGTTGGGGGCTATAAATGAAAAAGGAAGGCCTCCGTGTTGCAGGTAGATTACAACCTACTATAATCTACCTGCAACACGGAGGCCAACACTAAGAACTAATGTTACACCCCTATGTTAGAGGATGTTCAGTTTTATGCCGCCATTGATCACGCGCCCGTCTACCGGTGCATAAATTTCGCTGAACTGCGGGTTGCGCATACTGCCGCTGTAGATGCTTCCGAACTTGCTCTGCCGGGTGTCAAAGATGTTCTCGAAGTTGATGAACAGGGAAAACTTTTCAAACATTTTCTCCACCATCACTCCGTTTATCCAGTAGTCGCGCCCACGGGTGCCATCGCTTAGCCGCTGCCGACTGAAATAGTAGGCTTCCAGCCCGATGCGGAAGTTATCTTCCTTTTCCAGCATCAGCACCGTATTCACGCGGTGCTTTGGCGTTAGCGGCATGTCGGCCACTGCATCGTTATAGTGCTGCCTGGCGTCGGTGTAAGTATAACCCAGGAACAGCTTAGCCCAAGCATACCCGAGTTTGAGATTGGTTTCCACGCCTTTGGTATCCACATAACCGCTGGCATTCCGGAAGGCATACAGGTTGTCGGGGCGTAGCGTCAGCACGAGCGGATCGCTGAGCCGGGTATAGAAGAACATGTGGTTGAGGCTGAAAGTGACGTTCTCCCCGATCAGGGTGTTATAATTGATATCCGCATTGCCACCGAGAGACGTTTCGGCCTTTGTCTGGCTGATGTCCAGCGGAAGTATGTTGCGGAAGGTGATGTTCTCGGCCTCCTGCGTGAAGATGGTTGGGGTTTTGTAGCCCATGCCGCCCCCGATGCGGGAAGTAAAGCGATCACTGATGTGGAACAGCGCCGAAACCCGGGGCAGCAAAAACAAGCCTTTTGTTTTATTGGCTGGTGCAGGCGTTACATAGTCGGCCCGCAGGCCAGACTCCAGCACCAGCCATGCCACCGGCGTGAACGTGTTTTGCGCAAAAGCCCCAATAATGGTGTTTTCATAATCCCGTGCGCCAACAGCATCGGCATGCTGTTCGGTGAACTTGTCTGTCCAGAGGTTAGCGCCTATTACCCAATCCAACCGCTCTTTCGTTAAGCTGTAAGCCACCTCACTGAAGCTGGCCGTCTGCTTTCCCCTGAAATCATAGTATGGTACGGCAATCTCCCTGTTAAAAAGGCTGATACTGTTCTTTACCGATAGCTGCGCATGGTCTGACAGACGATGCGTCAGGTTAAACTGCGTGGACAAACGCTTTGAGTTGTTTTGTTCAAAATAGAAATCGCCTTCATTGCCGTCCATGTATCGCATGTCACCGCCCAGGCGTTCTTCCCGGGAGGCATTCACACCCAACGACACCGTCGTATGATCGCTTGGGTAATAGTAGAGCGTGGGGTTTGCGGTGTAGCGTTCAAGATCCGGTATGGCGGAAAAACCAATGCCGGCAGGGTCATAGGCCTGGTTGGTGTTTCTGGATGCAAAAACAGTTACCCCAAATCGACCGAACTTCTTACCGTAAAAACCGCTCAGGTCAAGCCCGTTGGCACTGGTAACATTGGCCATCAGTCTCAACTCGCCTTCTTCCGTCGGTTTTTTAGTGATCAGGTTCACCAGGCCGGCGATGGCACCGCCGCCATAAAGGGTGGAAGAACTGCCCTTGATCACTTCTACCTGGTAGAGGTTGAGCGGTGGAATCTGCATGATGCTCAGTCCGCTGGAGAAACCCGCATAGAGCGGAAATCCATCCTGCAAGAGCTGCGTGTAGCGGCCATCCAAGCCCTGGATGCGGATATTGGCGTTGGCACTGGTGGCAGAGGTCTGCTGCGTCTGGATGCCTGTGCTTTCGTTGAGCAGCATGCGGATGTCGCCCGGTTTCATATTGCCTTTTTCGCCAAGCTCTTCCAGTGTAATCGCCTCCACCCGGGTGGGGATATTCTCAATCGTGCGGCTGCTGCGGGTGGTAGTAACCACTACTTCTTCAAGTTCCTCACCACCGGGCGCTAATAATATCACCAGGGGTGCGTCCTGGGCGAGCGGAAAGCGAAGAGTGTCCACCTTGTCCTCGTACCCGACAAAACCGAACCGGATGATATGCGTGCCATCGGGGATGTTGCGCAACTCGAGTTCACCGGAAGCGCCCGAACTGGCGCCGATGGCGGTGTTGTAAACGGCAGCGGTGGCCCCAACCAGGGGCGCATTTGTTTTACTGTCTCTGATGAGGACTTTAAATGTATTTTGGCTAAATGCTATGGTATTGCTCAGCACAAGGAGCAATACCACAATCAGGTATCTTTTCATTCTGGTTATACTAACGCTAAAATAAGTGAAACTGCGGCACAGCAGGGCACCGCATAATGGGTTCTGATTTTAAAAGGGCATTAGCTCAGCTTGGGAGGCTGCCAGAAAAAACCATAAAACACTGGAAACAGCTGTTGCTCGTAAGCCGCCGCATGCACAAGGCCAGGAAGGAAAAACGTGGCAGGCGCTTCGGGGTGAGCAGGTACCGTGAAGCCGCTGCAAGCGGCGCAACTATAGAATGGCGAGCAGCTTGCAGTTTCATCACGTTGCGTTTGCCCTGACTTTATACTATCCACCTGGCAGGTGTCGGAGAGGCAGCAAGGCCAAACCGAGAGAAGTGTCACTACTAGTACGAACAGGATAGGGATGACTTTCACCCTGCAAAGGTACAGCTTCTAGCCGTAGCATTCAAAGCTTTACACCCGCGCCAGTAGTTTGCCCCACCATATGCAAGTATAAAACCGGCGCATTTGCAGGCCTTCAAAGAGGAGTATCCAGTAGTTATTTTGTGTATGGGCTGTTATACTTGAATGGATCAGTTGTTTGAGACAAGTATACGGCTGACTTCTGTAGGTTCCTGTACTGCCGCAGCCACTAAATGTATTCTGCCGGGAAGGGGTGTTTCGATTAATCTACTTGCAATTCTGTTTATTGTGAAAAAACTTTTCTGTGCAGGAGCTGCTTTTTTGTGCAATAAACCAAAGTATAACATCTTATGTATGAGCTTGTTGAAAAGAAATAAAATAAGCCTCACAAGGCCTTGCGAACTGATATGCCCATGATTTTGTTCGGCACAAGGTTCAGGTATAGCAAGCGGGTTGGAGATGTCGCCACATGCTATTGTTGATCTTTGATCCAATTCAAAACCCAATTTTTAACGATGGTTGCGCTGAATGCGCCTTGTGCAGGCCAGCCATAGTATGAGCACTCTTTTATGACATTTACCGGACGTTACCTGGCAGGATTAGTTAAAATGGTGGCAGGCTGTTTGTGCGCTGTACTGATGGGCTGCAGTGAGAAGGAAGCCTCATTCGATATGCAGCCATACGAGAATCAACCGCTTATCCGACCCGTTTCACCACTTATTTCCGAAGCCTCGGGCATAGCCGACAGCAAAGCCAACCCCGGGTTTTTGTGGGTGCAGGAAGACAGCGGCAACGCGGCCGTGCTCTACCTGGTGGGGCATGACGGGCAGGTAGCCAAAACCATCCCGTTTAAGGGCATTACCAACCGCGACTGGGAAGACCTGGTGCTCTCGGGCAACGACCTGTACCTGGCCGATATCGGGGATAATGCCGAGGCATATAAAACCTACACGATCTACAAATTTCCTGAGCCGAAGGCGGACACCGATACCATCCGGACGATTGAAAAGATCACGTTTCAGTATTCCGATGGCGCACACGACGCAGAAGCATTCCTCGTGGACCCCGAAAGCAAAGACATCTACCTGCTCACGAAAAGGGATTTTCCTGCCCGGATCTACAAGATAGCTTATCCGTATAGCACCACCTCGGTGAATACGGCGGTAAAGGCAGGCGCGCTGGCGTATGGCGGCGTGGTGAGTGCGGCGCTGTCGGCAGACGGGAAGGGGATCATCGTGAAAACGTATATGGATCTGTTTTACTACCCCCGCACAGCAAACGAACCCCTGGAACAGGCACTGGCAAAAAGCCATACGAAGCTCCCGTATGTGATGGAGCCACAGGGCGAGGCGGTAACGTTTTTGCGCAACAACAAAGGCTATTTTACACTCAGCGAGAAATTCCTGTCAAGCAAAGTGGATCTGTATCTTTACAAAAAGAAGTAGTTCCGGCAGCAGAAGGTAGTTTGCCCTACTAACAAAGCAGTTGTTTTTTCTGGCCATACTCGGTACTCGTACAGTAAGCATTTCTGGCGCAAGCGTCCGCTTGTGCCAGGTATAGGCATGTATAAGCCCGGAACATTGACAAGGCCAACTTTGCAGCCAGGGCACATGCTGAAATGTTTGCTGTGCATAACGCATCCCAACCTGTCGCTAATCCGGAGATTTACCTTAAATTTCCGGCGCAAATTACCTGTTCCATCTTATGAACTACTTTTCGCATTCGCCGCTGGACCGCCGCTTTGAGCTACGGACCGATGCTGCCGGGCAGGACCTTTTATGGCTGCATCCGCAGGCCCGGTTTATACTTATACACGACAACCTGCACCTTTTGCAGCAGCAGGAAAACCTGCAGCTGGTTACCTTAACGCGGCAGCAGGCCGAAGCCCTGGAGCCGCTTGCCAAAGTGTTCCTGGGTTTGCAGGGCGAAGTACCTTATTTTGTGCTGGGTTTTGAGCAACAGGCTGAGGAAATAGCCGCTTACCTGCAGGAACCATACTTGTTTATGGACTTGAAAGAGGTAGCCCTGCAGCTGCCGCCGGAAGATAGCGCCATACTGGCGCATGCCCGCGCCATGGTGCACTGGAACCTGCGCCACCTCTATTGCCCCGATTGCGGCAGCTTAACTCAAAGTATGGAGGCGGGCCACATGCGCCAATGCACCAACCCGGCATGCGGCAGGTCGCATTTCCCGAGAACCGATACGGCCGTGATCATGCTCATCTCGGAAGGGGATGCCTGTTTGCTGGGCCGGCAGGCAGGCTGGCCCAAAGGCCGCTATGCTACGCTGGCGGGTTTTCTGGAGCCCGGCGAAACGCTGGAGCAGGCCGTTGCCCGCGAGGCAATGGAGGAGACCGGCGTGCAGCTGGCAAGTATAACCTATCATTCCTCGCAACCCTGGCCTTTTCCTGCTTCCATTATGGTGGGCTTTATGGCCACGGTAAGCAACCGCGAACTAAAAGTAAACTATGCTGAGCTGGAAGATGCCCGCTGGTTTACGCGCGATGAAATTGCGGCGGGCCTGCAGACCGGTACCTTTCTGCTGCCGCCGCAGGTTTCCATTTCTTACCAGCTTATCCGCAGTTGGTACAATGCCGGGCCAGGCTATACGCTAGAGCAGCTCGGGCAGGAAATCCATTAGCGGCGGGGGCAGTACTGCAGGTATTCTGTCACTTCCTGCATGGTGTAGCGCTCGTTCTTGTTGCCGAAATTGGTTTGCAGGTAGTTAAGCAGGTTAGCAATCTCATCGTCGCGCAGTTTGGGGCTGGCAGGCATTGGTTTGTTGTAACTGATGCCATTTACTGTTATTTCGCCGTTCAGGCCCCGGCGCACCAGGCAGGGGAGCTGCTTGCGATACTTGACCAGGTAATCAGAATTAGCCAGTGGTGGAATAACGCCGCGCAGGCCACTGCCATCGTCCATGTGGCAGCTGGCGCAGTTGGCCTGGTATACCCGCAGGCCTTCGTTCTGCTTTTCGGTAAAACACTGGGTAAGGGTGGTGAGGGCTGCTGCACCCAGCACCACCGCTACCATCCTACTTTTTCTCATGCTGTTCTTCTTTCAGCAATACCGGAATATCGTTGAGCAACTGGTCTACGGCAGCCGCATCGGTGCCATCGTACACGCCACGGATGCGGCGCTCGCCATCGATCAGCATAAAATGGCCCCCGTGTATAAAGCCTCCTTCTGCCCCTTTCTCTTCTTTAACAGGCACCAGGTACTTTTCGGCAATGGCATAGATGCTGTCTTTTTCGCCGGTTACAAAGTGCCACTTATCCGAGCTTACGCCCAGCCGTTCTGAAAAGTCTTTCAGCACAGCCACTGTATCATGTTGCGGGTCGATGGTATGGGAGAGCAGCAGCACGTTGGGGTTGTCCTTGAACTTGTCGTAAACGCGCAGCATTTGCGTTTTCATTTTCGGGCAGATGCTGGGACAGGTGGTAAAGAAAAAATCCGTGACATATATTTTGTTAGCGAAAGTCTGGTTAGTTACCTGCTGGCTGTCCTGGTCCACAAAGGCAAAGTTCGGTATGGTCAGGTACACGGTGTCTTCGACGGTTTTGCCATTCACCTGGCGCTCCACCACCTGGCGTTCCCCAAGTATAGGCAGCGTTTTCTCCTGGTTGGCGCTGCAGCCGGAAAGCAGCAGGGTGGCCACCAGCCCCAAAGCAGGGAAAAGGGTCCGGGTTGCAAGGTTATTTCTTTTCATACGATGTATAAATTTGGCGGGCAGCAGCAAGGGTGCTGTCCATGGTGGTACTCACTTTCTTTATTTTTTCCTGCTGGCTGGTCAGGTATTCCATGGCCTGTTGGGTGGCCATACTATCAGGCGCATGGTATTGGTGCATCCAGCCCATCATGGCTTCATCGGCCTTGTTAAGGAGCAGCACGTGGTGCTGCAACTGTTGCAGCACAGCTGTGTCGGCCTTTTGCGTCTCCAGCGAATCGCGCAGGGCCCGCAGGCCGTTGCGCAGGTGGTACATCTCGCTCATTTTGGCCATGGCCGCATCATGCACCTGCATCACGCTTTCTTCCAGCTGGGCCTTTTGCTCTTCCTCCGTCGGGCCACTCTGGCAGCCGGCCAGGAGCGTAAGGGGCAGGGCAATCCATAGCAATAACTTTTTCATTTGTAAGTATAAGATCATGTAAGTATAACAAACGGTATTTGCCTGGCGTGCAGGCGCAGCGATCGTGTTTTATACTTGCGGGGGATGAAAAAGCGGCGAGGGGGACCCGTAAAGCTGCTTGCTGGTGTTGGTGGCGGGTAGCGGCTGCCGTAGCGGTAGCGCTGGTGCCTGCAGCGCCAGGGCAAGGGCGGGAAGCGCTTCGACCAGCTGCAGCGAATGCACAAGCTGTAGCAGTGCATTGTTGTCGCGGGTGCCGGCATGCAGCTGGCGCAGCTCTTTTTTAAGCTCGCATTTGCCAAAGCACATGGCAATGGGTTTGTCGCGGTTTACGCACTGCACGGTGGCCATGTAGTCGTAGTTGAGCTGGTAATGCACCACCGGGGCCAAAAACCGAAATGTCACCATCAGGTAGATGACTAAAAAAGGAAGGCCGTTTGCGTTGGTGCGCCACATACTGCAAAGGTATGGCCGCAGGTTGGCAACTGCAAGTTTCAGCGGGCGCAATGGTTTGGAATTGATTTATACTTGTGAGGTAGGGATTTAGGAAGGGAATCAGTCGTAGGAAGGAAAGCAACTGAATATTGCTGAAATAAAGAAGCCCGGCAACAGCCGGGCTCAGGGTATAAGTATACGGTTGTGGTTTATACCGGCACGGTTAGGTCGGAGGGAAGCGCCTGGGTAATCTGGTTATACTGGCCTTCGGAAAGCCGGTCGCGCAGGAAACTCATCACATCCTGAAAAGCATAAAACACGTGGTCCAGGGTGGGAAAGTCCGCCTGCTCTGCAAAAGCATCTTTGGTGCGAATAAATTCCAGCCACTCGTCTTCGTGGCGTATGCGCACGGGCTCGTGCAGGGTAAAGCCATCGTAGTAAATGCCTTTCCAGATAATGGGCAGCTGAGCGCCTAAATGGATCGCTTCGCCGGTCGGAATGCGGTCGCGGATGGCGTGCAGAACGGCCCTGAAAATGCGTCCTGCTTTTTGTTCATCGTCAATGCCCAGGTAGGTGCAAAGCTGGTGGAGCCACGTTTTTGCGTCTTTCACATAATTTTCATAGTTCATTGCCATAGTTGTCCTCCTGTTCTTGCTGGTGATACATCTCTGTTAAATTAACGCAGCAGCAGTAGGAGGGTTATCAGGTTTGGCGAATACGGGCCACAAGGAAGTGAAAGCGCATAAAGAGGTGCTTTTGATATGTAGTAGGTTGTTTTTGAATGTGTTAAGGGATGCTGAAAAGAGATGTTTTTTACCGCAAATAGCCAGGCGCTTACCACTTTTTAAACACGAAGAAAACGGCAGCCAGGATGAGCACAAAGCCGACGATGTAATTCCATTTAAGCTCTTCGCGCAGGTATAAAACCGAAAAACCGATAAAGACCGACAGGGTGATGACTTCCTGGATGGTTTTAAGCTGAAAGGCCGAGAACTGGCCGTAGCCGATCCGGTTGGCCGGCACCTGAAAACAGTATTCAAAAAAAGCAATGAGCCAGCTGATCAGGATCACTTTCCAAAGCGCCACTTCCCGGAAGCGCAGGTGCCCATACCAGGCAAAGGTCATGAAGATATTAGAAACGAGCAGCAGCAGAACCGTACGCATAAGCCAGACTTTAGCCAGTAAATCTCCAAAAAAAGCAGGTTATTTTAAAGCAAAAGGATTGCAGATAATTTAAGCGCCCGCATAAAATGAAGTGGCACGATTCTCGTTAGTAAAGTACTATATAGGTAAATGCTATACCACTATGATAAACCGCCTGCGCATACCCCTGGCCTTTGCTGCCCTGCTTTGCCTGGGTAGTTGCAACAAGAATAAACCAGCTGACACAGGAGACAATTACCTGCAGGTGATCGGAGAGTATGAGCAACAGCTGCCGGGCGCCGGTTACCGCCTCAACTTGTCGTACAATGGCCCGGTGGCGATGCGGCATGCCTTTGTAGCCTGGGCCGATTCGCTGCAAAACAAGGTGCCCGACATGGTGAAATCCAACGAAAGCATTTATGTGAACTACATGCCCGGCCAGACAGGCATGCACATCCGCAAAGACATGTACCAGACCAACATCACCTACATCCTCACGGTAGCCGACAGTTCCCTGTATGCGCACCTGACCCAGGATCTGCTCCGTCGTAATTTCCCCTTCACCATCAATGTAGTGGGTGCAGCGCTCGACCCTGCAAAAAAGCTAGCGGTGCAGCAGCACATGCTCGAACAGGCGCTGGTAAATGCCCGGGCAAAGCTGGGTTTCCTGGCCGGCAAAGAACATTTGTACAAAATAACAAGCATCGAGGAGTTGGATAATACCATGCCTTATGGCCCCGAATACTATGACTTTAACCGAAAAATGATTAGCCGGGTAAAAGTGAGGGCTACCCTGGAATAAGGCTGGCTGCCGGCGCTTCTTTAGAGCAAACTACCGATATAGCCTTGAATAACAGTTAGGTTAAACGCCTCCGGAATACTGCAGCGCCTGTAGGTTCTGACCAACATTTCCTGTTTTTATTTCCTGGAAAGGGCACCTGTTATAGCGGGTGCCTTTTTTGTGTTTTATAGAGAAACTGCTGCTAGCGCAGGGCACTAATCAGGTGGCAAAATTGTTAAAATTCAGGTGCTTATAGGTTTAATGAAAGCATCGGCTCGGAGCAGGCCTTGGACTACTACAAGTAGCAGGCTAAAAGTATAGTATAAACAAAATAAAAGTAGTAATTTTACCTACTAAAATCTACAGTATAACACACATGAGTGAAGTAGAAGGAACAAAACAACTAGCAAACGATTATTCGGCAGATAGCATACAGGTACTGGAAGGGTTAGAGGCAGTTCGCAAGCGCCCTGCCATGTACATCGGCGACATTGGCATCAAAGGCCTGCACCACCTGGTGTGGGAGGTAGTGGATAACTCTATTGACGAAGCCCTGGCCGGCCATTGCGATGAAATTTCTGTTACCGTAAACGAAGACAACTCTGTTACGGTATCTGACAACGGACGTGGCATCCCAACGGACTTTCACCACAAAGAAGGCCGCTCGGCGCTGGAAGTCGTGATGACGGTGCTGCATGCCGGCGGTAAATTCGACAAAGACACCTACAAAGTATCCGGTGGTCTGCACGGCGTGGGTGTTTCCTGCGTGAACGCACTCTCCACCGACCTGCTGGTAACAGTAAACCGCAACGGAAAGGTATATGAGCAAGCTTATAAAATAGGCGTGCCCCAATACCCGGTGCGCGAGATCGGCGAAACAGACCGGACCGGTACGACGGTGCGCTTTTTGCCCGACGCCTCCATCTTTACCACCACCGAGTATAAATTTGATACCATTGCCAGCCGCCTGCGCGAGCTGTCGTTCCTCAACAAGGGCATCCGTATAAACCTCACGGACCTGCGCGAGCGCAATGAGCAGGGAGAGCCGCTTTTTGTGTCTTTTCTGTCGGAAGGTGGCCTGAAGGAGTTTGTAGCCTACCTGGATGAAACCCGGGAGAATCTGATCCCGGAGCCCATCCACGTGGAGAGCGAGAAGAACGGCGTGCCCGTGGAGATCGCCCTGCAGTATAACACCTCCTACACTGAGAACATTTTCTCGTACGTTAACAACATCAACACCATAGAGGGTGGTACACACGTGGCCGGATTCCGCCGTGCCCTTACCCGTACCTTGAAATCGTATGCCGATAAATCCGGTATGCTGGATAAGGTGAAAGTAGAGATCGCCGGCGATGACTTCCGTGAAGGCCTCACCGCGGTGATCTCGGTGAAAGTGCAGGAGCCACAGTTTGAAGGCCAGACCAAAACCAAGCTGGGTAACTCCGAGGTTTCCGGCGCCGTGGATACAGCCGTAGGCGAGATGCTGAACGAGTACCTGGAGGAACATCCCAAGGAGGCCCGCATCATCGTGCAGAAAGTGATACTGGCCGCACAGGCCCGTTTTGCTGCCCGCAAGGCCCGCGAAATGGTGCAGCGCAAGAGTGTGCTTTCCAGCACCAGCCTTCCCGGTAAACTGGCTGACTGCTCGGATAACAACCCCGAGAACTGCGAGATCTACCTGGTGGAAGGGGACTCGGCTGGTGGATCTGCCAAGCAGGGCCGTAACCGCCGCTTCCAGGCTATACTGCCGCTTCGGGGTAAGATCCTGAACGTAGAGAAAGCGCAGGAGCACCGTATTTACGAAAGCGAAGAGATCAAGAACATGATCACGGCCTTTGGGGTGAGCTTTGGCACGTCCGAAGACGACAAAGCCCTGAACATGGATAAGCTGCGTTACCACAAGATCATCATCATGACGGATGCGGACGTGGACGGATCGCACATCCGTACCCTGATCCTGACCTTCTTCTTCCGTTATATGAGAGAACTGATCGATAACGGCTATGTCTACATTGCCCTGCCGCCGCTATACCTGGTGAAAAAAGGCAAAGAGGAGCGTTATTGCTGGAGCGAACAGGACCGGATAGATGCTGTTGCCGAACTGGGCAAAGGCAGAGAAGACAGCGTAAACGTGCAGCGCTACAAAGGTCTGGGTGAGATGAACCCGGAGCAACTCTGGACTACAACCATGAACCCGGATGTGCGAAGCCTCAAGCAGGTAAGCATCGAATCGGCGGCCGAAGCCGACCACCTCTTCTCGATGCTGATGGGCGATGAAGTAGGCCCGCGCCGCGATTTTATAGAGCGCAATGCCAAGTATGCCCGTGTGGATGTGTAAAGTATAAGCAAGTATAAAACAGAAAAGGCCGGCTATAGCAGCTGGCCTTTTCTGTTTTAGAGCCTTTTCTGTTTTAGAATGGTATAAGCAGGCAACAAACTGAAAGAGAAGGGAACCAGGCGCAATTACAATCAAATACAGGCTCCGGTTATACTTCGCACAGGTATGTTGGTCATCTAATTGATAGTAGTACTTCCGGGAATTACGCCATGCTAAAACAAGTCCGTTGGTCCGTGTAACAACAGGTGAGGCCCTCGTGTATACAAAAAGACGCTGTGTAGCAGATTAAATCATGCCCGGCAACCGGATACGTGGCATTGCCGCTAACGGCAGGAAAGCAACAGAAGCAGATCATCTTTCATCAGTTGAAAGCAAAATGGATAACGAAGCCCGCGAAGACTTTCCTGTGCCAGCTGCTCCTCCAACTTACTGGCTTACCCGCTTTGTTATACTTCGCCTGCTGGGCGTCATCTATGCCGTCGCCTTTCTGGTGGCCATCAACCAGGTGGTTCCTTTAATAGGGGCGCAGGGGCTCCTTCCGGTAACAATTTACCTTAAGCAGATAAGTGCCATGTTCGGTTCGGATGGGGCCGGTTTTCTGCGGCTGCCTTCGCTTTTCTGGTTCTGGCATTCCGATACGGCCTTGTTAACGGTTTCCTGGGTCGGCTTTATACTTTCACTGGTAGTAGTGGCAGGCTTTGCCAATGCGCTTATACTTGGTGTGCTCTGGTTCCTTTACATGTCGTTGGTTCATGTGGGGCAGGAGTGGTATGGCTACGGGTGGGAGTACCTGCTGATCGAATCCGGCTTTCTGGCGATCTTTCTTTGCCCTCTGCTCGATCTGCGGCCATTTCCGAAGCGGGAACCACCCAGGCCTATCATCGTTTTGTTCCGCTGGCTCATTTTCCGGGTCATGCTTGGTGCCGGGCTCATCAAGCTCCGGGGAGATGCCGTGTGGCGTAATGCGACTGCGCTCTATTATCATTTCGAAACGCAGCCTATGCCCGGCCCTTTTAGCCGTTGGTTTCATTTTCTGCCTCACTCCGTTCTAAAAGGCGGTGTCTGGTTCAACCACCTGGCTGAAGTAGTGGCGCCCTGGTTCGTGTTCTGGCCCCGCTTGGCGCGCCATTGCGCGGGCGTGGTCATTGTGATCTTCCAGATCAATATCATTCTGAGCGGGAACCTGTCGTTTCTGAACTGGCTAACCATTGTGCCTGCGCTGACCTGCTTTGACGATGGCTTCTGGGCCAGGCTGCTCCCCGGGTGGCTTGTGCGCAAAGCAGAAGCCGCTGCCGCCCAGGCCGAAGTATCGCGCCCCATGCACACCACGGCCTGGGCGGTTACAGTTTTGATTGCTCTCCTGAGCTTCCGGCCTGCCGTTAATTTACTGTCGTCCGGGCAGATCATGAATACTTCCTACGATCCGCTGGACCTGGTGAATACCTATGGCGCTTTCGGAACAGTTGGAAGAGAACGCTGGAACGTGGTATTTGAAGGAACAAGGGATAAAACACCCGACGATCATGCCCACTGGAAAGCCTATCCCTACAAAGGGCTGCCGGTTGCGCTTGATAAGCGCCCGCCGCAAGTTGCCCCTTATCAGTTGCGCCTGGACTGGCAGATGTGGTTTGCTGCCATGTCGTCTCACAACGAGTATCCCTGGACGTTAAATCTTGTCTGGAAGCTCCTGCATAATGACGCCGGTGCTATCAGTTTGTTTGCTGATAATCCTTTTCCCAGCAAACCGCCACGCTATATCCGGGCCGTGTTATATCGCTATACTTTTGCAAAGCCGGGCAATCCGCAGGGGCTTTGGTGGCACCGCGAGCGAATAGGCGAGTGGCTGCCTCCCTTATCGGCCAACGATCCGCAACTGTACGGTTTTCTGAAAAGTGCCGGCTGGATACCCTAAACAACGGCTCAGGAATTAGGGTGACCTTTTTGAAGGAGCTTCCACGCGCTAGCTGCAGTTATTATATATTATACTTATACCAGCCCAAGAGAAGGCATTTACATATTCTGCCTGCTACAATTCATCCAGGGGCAGCACTTTCAGTTCTTCTTCAGGCCAGCCGGCTAGTCTGGCGCCGGCCTGGTAAGCGCTTTCCAGGAAGTCGAGCAGGGCCTGGCGCGGATGCTCCAGCTCCCGCAGCTCCTCATAGTTCAGAATAGCCATGGGGCTACCGTTCGAATCTACCCAGTGCGCGATCTTCGGGTGCAACGGCTCCAGGTCCAGGCCTTGCGGCGAAGGGAAAGTATAGGAGTAGAAAGCCGGAAAGCGCACCTGGTCGTCGCCGGGCCAGAAGCCAAAGCTGATCACCTCGTGCGAGTAAGCGTCTTTTTCCACTACGCTGGCGTCCTTAGGAACCGGCAGGCTTTTGCCGGAGAAGCGGGTCACCGTCAGGTCCAGGTGGTGCCAGTAGAGGTGCACCGGGCAGGTTTTGCCGTAATAGCGGCCGCTGAATTCCTTTAAAACCTGGTCTACTGTAACCAGTACGCGCCAGTAGCGGTTCACCCACTCGGCATCGTAAGAGGCGTGCGTATGATCTTCGGCAAACGGGATGGTGCTTTTGTTGTCGTAGGGTTTGGCCAGGATCTCCACGTGTATGCCCAACACCTCCAGCGCTTTCATCACTGAAGTATAAAACTCCGAAACCGTAAGCCCGTCCTGCAGCATGATCACTTCGGAAGCGCCGGTGCTGGTATGGATCAGCAGCTGGTGATCTATAAAATCAAAGTCGATTTCGAACGTATAAAACTTATACGGAATGGGCCCCGTACCAAGGCCGCGCGATGTTACATACAGCGTGATGTTCCACCAATGGTTGCGCCGGGGCATTTGCATCAGCCGGATCTTGCCTACCACCTGCAGGTAGAGGTGGAGGGTATCCTTGGTGGCTTCCCAGCCCAAAAGGGGCAGCGGCGGGAAAGTATAATGCTCATCTGCGGGAATGTTTGAGGCGTCCATGGTTGCAGCAGGTTGGTATACAGTTTTTCTATACTAAGGGCCTGTGATTTAGTTGTGTAGCCGGGCCCACGGAAACAAAGCCTTTCGTGGCCATTGCCCTTTTAAGAAAGGCTTGTAGCCGGGCAGCCCTGATAGTTTTTGGCGGAAGGTTTAAAAATGAGGTTTTAAAAAAAATAAATTAGCATTTCATACCATTAAACATTCGATTATAGTTATATTTTGACGCAGGCGGTCTGCTGGGCGGCAATGCTCCTGAACCTGCCGGATGTTAACCCAAGAAAACATGCTTATCAACAAGATTTCCGAACAGATAAAGAAAAGTAAGTACATCAGCCGTGATCTGAGCTGGTTGCGCTTCAATTACCGGGTGCTCGACCAGGCCCGCGATACAAGTAAAAATCTGTTCGACCGGCTTAAATTTATGGCCATCACATCGTCTAACCTGGATGAGTTCTTTATGATCCGGGTGGGCAGTTTGTACAATTATATCGACTACGGCAAAGAGCGCCTCGACTACTCAGGCTTACGGGAGCTGCCCTTTCGCAAGAAGCTGCTCGACTATGCGCACCGCTTTGTAAACGACCAGTACCTGACCTATACCAACGAACTCAAGCCATTGTTTGAGAAGAGCGGGTTTGATATCCTGAAGGTAGGCGAGCTGACCGAAATAGAGCAGAAAAAGGTGGATTCATACTTTAAGAATACCATTTACCCGCTGCTCACGCCCATGGTATTCGATAATTACCACGGCTTTCCGCTGCTCATGAACCAGCTGCTCACCTTTGGCGTGGTAACCCGCACCACCGAAGAGCAGAAAGCGCAGGACCGCGTCACGTTTGTGCAGATTCCCCAGAACCTGGCCCGTTTTTATGAGATCAACCGCAAGGATAAACTCGTGTTCGTGCCCATCGAGGAGATCGTCCGCTGGAAGATCAAAAAGCTGTTCCGCAACGTGGAGATCGTCTCGGTGAATTTGTTCCGCATTACGCGCAACGGCGACTTTACGCTGGAGGAATCCGACGACCTGGAGGCCGACTTTGTGCAGGAGATTAAGGCCAAGCTGAAAACGCGCAAAAAGGGCCGTGTGGTGCGCCTGGAGGTAGAGCGCAACCCGTCGCAGTTTATGATGAAGGTGCTTAAAGACCGTTGGGTGATCGACAATGCCAACGTGTTTACCATCAACAGCCAGCTGGACCTGCGGGGCCTATGGCAGATCATCAACCACCGGCAGTTTAAGGACAGGTGCTTTAAACAGCCGGCTTCTGTGCCGCCGCTGAGCATGCCCAGCTATGGCACCGTGGATATGTTTGAGTACCTGAAAGAGCACGACGTGCTGCTACATCACCCTTATAATAGTATGGAGCCGGTGGTGAACTTGCTCGAGCGTGCTGCCGAAGATCCGTCGGTGCTGGGTATCAAGCAAACCATTTACCGCCTGGCCGACCAGAGCCGGGTAACAGCCGCGCTGCTGAAAGCGGCTGAGAACGGCAAGCACGTCTCGGTACTTTTTGAGGTAAAAGCCCGTTTTGATGAGGAGCGCAATATCAAGGAAGGGGAGCGCCTGGAGAAAGCCGGCTGCTTTGTGATCTATGGCCTGAGCAAGTATAAAACGCATACCAAAATGCTCATGATCATCCGCAAGGAAGGTGAGAAGGTGACGCGTTACGTGCACATTGGCAGCGGCAACTACAACGAGCAGACCGCCCGCTCTTACACCGACGTGAGCCTGCTGACCACCAACGAAGTATACGCGCACGATGTATCGGAATTCTTTAACGTTATTACGGGCCACTCGCGCCCCAACGAGTATAAATACCTGATGACCTCGCCCAAAGCCATGCGCCACGATCTGATCGAGTTGATCCGGCACGAAGGGCGCAACGCCAAAAAAGGCCTGAAGAGCGGCATCGTTATCAAGATCAACTCGCTCGAGGACAAGGAAGTGATTGACGAGCTGTACAAGGCCTCGAAAGCAGGCGTGCCCATCCGGCTCATCGTGCGCGGCATTTGCTGCCTGCGCCCGGGCCGGGAGGAGCTCAGCGAGAACATCACCGTGAAATCGATTGTGGGCGAATACCTGGAGCACGCCCGCCTGTATTACTTCCATAACTGCGGCGATCCGCTGGTGTACGGCGGCAGCGCCGACTGCATGGTGCGCAGCTTCGACCGGCGCATTGAGGCGCTGTTCCTGATCGTGAATGAAGAGTTGAAACGCGAAGCCATCAACATTTTATACTATAACCTGCTCGATAACCAGAACTCCTACATTATGCGCGAAGACGGCACGTACCTGAAAAAGCGGGCCGGTGCAAACGAAGAAGTGATCGATATCCACAAAATATTTTATAACAAAGCCTACAGCGAAGTGCCCAACATGGAGCTGGTGTAAGGTTTAGTTAAGAGTTAAAAGTTAAGGCGGCAGTCTATACTTAAGTATAGACTGCCGCTTTTTTGTTTTGGCTAAGCGTCTTTGTATCCGGAAAGAAATTACAGCCTGACGTTATACTTGCTTGTGTTGCAGCCGGTCTCAGACCAAGTATAAACTATTGTGAATCAAAAGGCTATTTCCTATATTGGATTGGCTTGTGTTGTGTGCGTGCCTGGCGCGGTTCACTACGCGGCTGCCGGTGCTTGCAAAAGAGTGCCTCATACTTAGCCAGCATCCTAAGTATAGGAGCGTAATCAGTTAAAGTATGAGGACAGAATTAGTTTAAAGTATGTTGTCATCCTGAAAGGAACTTATGGGTAATTTGCATGGGCTTAACCTCCCTTCTACCAGGGTTATTTCAGAATGAAAGTTCTTATTTATATTTCAATGTAATGCTGTCCGCATACTAACTGAAAATCGATAACAGGTTTTAAACGAACGACATTTTATGACATCAAGACGTGATTTTCTGAGGAGCTCCGGCTGCCTGGCGCTTGGCGCACTTCTTTCGCCGCTTGCCACGCAGGCAGCAAAAGGCCCAGCCAAAATAAAGGATGTAGGCATTCAGCTCTACACGGTCCGCAACGAGATGCTGGCCGATGCGGTGGGCACCTTAAAACAGCTGGCGGCTATTGGCTACAAGCAACTCGAATCGGCCAGGAGCGCAAAAGGCTTATACTATGGATTGCAGCCAAAAGAGATCAGGAAGATCACGCAGGATTTGGGCATGACGCTGCGCAGCGGCCACGTGGCCGTGGACAAGGATTGGGAGCGCACAGTAGCGGCTGCCGCGGAAACCGGCCAGGAGTATTTGATCTGCTCTTCGCTGCCGGCCGAGGGACAGACGGTGTCCAACTATACCCGGTGCGCCGATATCTTCTCTAAGTCTGCCGAGGACTGTAAAAAAGCAGGCATCCTGTTTGGCTACCACAACCACGAGTATGAGTTTGAAAAGGAGAACGGCCAGGTGTTGTACGATGTGCTGCTTGCCCAAACCG